>DATHEV010000634.1:0-2867 GCA_035318405.1 Iamia sp. | reverse complement strand
GGGCGAGCTGGCGACGCACCGCCGGGAGATCCTTGACCTGGTCGATGGTGCCGTAGGGGCTGGCCAGGATGCCCTCGGGGTCGCAGGTGGCCAGCCCGATGCGGACCGTCCCCCAGTCGACCGCGAGCGCCCTCACCGCGGGCCGCCGGGCGTCAGGTCGAGAGCCCGGCGGCGACCCGGGCCTGGTCGAGCGCCTCGTCGAGGCCTTCGGGGTTGCGCCCGCCGGCCACGGCCAGGTCGGCGCCCTTGCCGCCCCCGCCGCCGACGGTCTTGGCCGCCTCGGCGATCAGGGCGCCGGCCTCGAGGCCGCTGTCGGGGGTGACGGCGGCGACGAGCGCCACACCGCCGCCCTCGGGCGCGGCGCCCAGGACCACGGCCCGGATGTCGGGCTGGTCGCGGACCGCCAGGGCGAGGGTGCGGACGGCGTCGCGGTCGAGCCCGTCGACGCGGGCCACGACGATGCCGTCGACCGCCTGGGCGGACAGGTCGGACGCCCCTCCAGAAGCAAGCTTGGCCTTGAGCGCCCCGACCTCGTCGCGCAGCGCCTTGACCTCGCCCAGCCGCTTCTCGACGCCCTCGACCAGCTCGCCCACCGGGACACCGACCAGCTCGGCGGCGCGGGCCAGCACGGCCTCCTCGTCGCGGATGCGCTGGATGGGCCCGGTGCCGGTGATGGCCTCGATGCGGCGCAGGTTGGACCCGATCGAGCCCTCGCTGATGATCTTCATGGGGCCGATGTCGCCGGTGGCGGTGACGTGGGTGCCACCGCACAGCTCGGTGGAGTGGCGGCCCGCCTCGAGCACCCGGACGCGGTCGCCGTACTTCTCGCCGAAGAAGGCGATGGCCCCCTTGGCCAGGGCCTCGTCCTTGGTGGTCTCGTAGTGGCGGACGGGGTCGTTGACCAGGACGGCCTCGTTGACCAGGTCCTCGATCCGGGCGACCTGCTCGGGCGTGACCGGCTCGTAGTGGCTGAAGTCGAAGCGCAGCCGGTCGGGCGCGACCAGCGAGCCCTGCTGCTTCACGTGCGGGCCCAGCACCTCGTGGAGGGCCCAGTGGAGGAGGTGGGTGCCGGTGTGGTTGCGCTTGATGGCGGCCCGGCGCTCGCCGTCGATGGTGGCGGCCACCACGTCGCCCTCGACCAGCTCGCCCGAGGTGAGGCGCGCCCGGTGGCGGTGCAGGCCGGGCACGGCGTAGCTGGTGTCGAGCACCTCGGCCTCGCCCGTGGGGCGGACGATGGTGCCGGTGTCGCCGACCTGGCCACCGGACTCGGCGTAGAAGGGCGTGCGGTCGAGGAAGACGTCGATGACACCGGGCTCGTCGGTCGCGACCACGGCCAGCACGGTGGCCTGGGTGGACTCCTCGTCCCGGCCGGTGAAGACGGTGGGGCCGTGCTCGGCCAGCAGCCGCTGGTAGGCGGTCTGGGCGTCGCCCATCTCGACGCCCTTGTTCTTGCGCCCGCCCTCCTTGGAGAGCCGGCGCTGCTCGGCCATGTCGGCCTCGAAGGCGCTCCGGTCGACGGTGTGGCCCCGGTCCTCGGCGATCTCGGCCGTGACCTCGTAGGGGAAGCCGTAGGTGTCGTGGAGGGTGAAGGCCAGGTTGCCCGACAGGGTGGCGCCGCCGTCGAGCGAGGCCATCTCGTCCTCGAGCATCTTGAGGCCGATGCGGAGGGTGCGCCGGAACTGGGCCTCCTCGCGGTCGAGCACGCCCCAGATCAGGTCCAGGTTCGACCGCACCTCTGGGTACGCGTCCCCCATGACCTCGGAGACCTTCTCGGCCAGCGGGGCGGCGATCGGCTTCTCGACACCCAGCAGGTAGGCGAAGCGGACGGCCCGGCGGATGATGCGGCGCAGGACGTAGCCCCGCTCCTCGTTCGACGGGATCACGCCGTCGGCGATGAGGAACGTCATGGTGCGGGCGTGGTCGGCCAGCAGACGCAGGGCGACGTCGGACTCCTCGTCGCGGCCCAGCTTCACGCCGGTGAGGCTCTGGGAGGCGTCGACCATGCGGCTCACCGAGTCGGCGGCGTAGAGCGAGTGGTCGCCCTTGAGCACGCCGAGCATGCGCTCGAACCCGGCCCCGGTGTCGATGTTCTTCGACGGCAGGTCGCTGAGGGTGCGATCCACGCCCCGGTAGTACTGGGGGAAGACCAGGTTCCAGAACTCGACGAAGCGGTTCTCGGCCTCGGGGTTGGCGGGGCCACCGTCGGGCCCGAGCGAGGGGCCGAAGTCGAAGAAGAGCTCCGAGGAGGGGCCGCACGGACCGGTCTCGCCCATCTCCCAGAAGTTGTCCTCGTCGAGGCGCTGGATGCGCTCGACGGGGAAGCCGATGCCGTCGGCCCAGATCTCGTGGGCCTCGTCGTCGGACACGTGCACGGTGACCCAGATGCGGTCGGCGTCGATGCCGAGCACCTCGGTGACCAGCTCCCACGCCCAGGCGATGGCGTCGGGCTTGAAGTAGTCGCCGAAGCTGAAGTTGCCCAGCATCTCGAAGAACGAGAGGTGGCGGGGCGAGCGCCCGATCTGGTCGAGGTCGTTGTGCTTGCCGCCGGCCCGCACGCACTTCTGGATCGACACCGCCCGGGGCGGGTCGTAGGGCACCGGCTCCTCGCCGAGGAAGATCGGCACGAACGGCATCATCCCCGAGTTGGTGAACATGGGGGCCGACGGGTGATGCGGGATCAGCCCGCCCGAGGGCACGGCGGTGTGGCCCTTGTCGGTCCAGAACCGGGTCCAGGTCCGGCGCAGCTCATCGGCATCCATAGGTCTCGGCAGCCTACCGACGCACCCCTCCGAGCCCTGGTCTCATACGCCGGCGGCCTCGCCCGGCCACGATCTGCCGCCGGCCCGCACGCACTTCTGGATCGACAC
>DATHEV010000633.1:0-2302 GCA_035318405.1 Iamia sp. | reverse complement strand
CACCGCCGAGCAGCTGCCCGCGGACCGGCGCGAGCCGTGCGAGGAGTCCGGCTTCGACGCCGACGCCGACCTGGCCCCCGATGCCGAGGACGCGGAGCTCACCAACCCCTTGTGGGTCGACTTCCTGCTCCACGACAACGCCGGCGAGATCCGCAAGTCGCTGCGGACCTTCTTCCCCGACGACGGCCACGCCCAGATGATCGTGCGGCTCAAGGGCAACGCCGACATCGAGGTCGAGGGCGCCGGCGCGGTGGCGGTCAAGGAGGCCTGGGCCGACCGGGAGATCGAGGGGGCCTCGATCGTCGTCACCGGCGCGCCGGTGCTCCTCAAGGACATCAACGACTACCTCAAGGGCGGGATCCTCCGGCTCGGCGCCATCGCCGTGGCCATCATGATCCTCATCCTCCTGGTGCTGTTCGACGTGCGCTGGCGGCTGCTGCCCCTCGCCGTCGTGCTCATCGGCGTGGTCTGGGCCTTCGGCCTGGCCGGCTATCTCGGGATCCCCCTGTCGGTGGTGACCATCGCCGGGCTCCCGGTGATGCTCGGCGTGGGCATCGACTACGCGATCCAGATGCACGCGCGGATAGAGGAGGAGGTGATCATCGACCGCGCCTCGCACCCGATCCAGGAGACGGCCCGGAACCTGGGCCCGGCGCTGCTGGTCGTCACCTTCGACGCCCTCTTCGCCTTCGCCGCCCTGCGCTTCGCCAAGGTCCCGATGATCCGGGACTTCGCCCTGCTGCTGTGCATCGGCGTGGCTGTCATCTGCCTCGGCTCGATCATCCTCCCGCTCGCCGCCCTCGGCATCCGCGAGTACAAGTCGCCCACCAAGGGTCGTGACTTCCGCGAGGGCGCCCTCGGCCGGCTCACCGTGTGGCTCGGGTCGCTGTCGCCCAAGCTGGCGCTGCCCCTCATGGCGGCCAGCCTGGTGATCTTCATCGGCGGCATCTCCGTCGAGAGCAAGCTGACGCTCCAGACCGACCCGGTGCAGTGGGTCAACCAGGCGTCCCAGAACCGCAAGGACATCGCCACGCTGGAGGAGGAGGTCGACTCGTCCAGCGAGCTCGGGATCTACGTCACCGCCGACAGCGAGGACGAGCTGTTCAGCGACGAGGACGTCGAGTACCTCCACGAGTTCACCAACGACACGCTGGCCGAGTACCCCGACCTGCTCAACCGGGCGTCGAGCATCCTCACGCCGATCAGCTTCCTCATCGAGATCCCGGGGACGACGCCGTTCTCGCCGACGGGCGAGGAGATCACCAAGGCCTACGCGGCGGCGCCCGACGCGGTGCGGACCTTCACCGTGGCCGATACCGAGACCGACCACGCCGCCAACATCCTGTTCACCACGCGACCCAGCTCGCTCGACGAGCGGGCCGAGATGGTGAACGAGATCCGCGACTCGGTCGACCCGCCCGGCGACGTGCGGGCGACCCCGTCGGGCCTGGCGGTGGTGGGCGTCGGCCTGCTGGAGAACCTCGAGTCGAACCGGGTGCTGCTGACGTACCTGTCGATCCTGTTCGTCTTCCTCTTCCTCACCGTGCGGCTCAAGAGCATCGTGCGGTCGCTGCTGTCGCTCGTGCCCGTCCTCATCGCGGTGGGCGCGGCGTCGTTGATCGCCTTCGCCTTCAGCCTCAAGCTGAGCCCGATGACCGCGGTGGGCGGGCCGCTGGTGATCGCCGTCTGCACCGAGTTCACGTCGCTGATCCTGCTGCGCTTCCTCGAGGAGCGGAAGCGAGGCCTCACCCCGCAGGCGGCGGCCGACGTGGTGGCGGCGCGCACCGGCCGGGCCTTCATCGTCTCGGGCATGACCGCCATCGTCGGCGTGGGCGTGATCGCCACCTCGTCGCTGCCGCTGCTGCGCGACTTCGGGATCATCGTGGCCATGAACGTGCTGGTGGCCCTGCTGTCGGCGCTGGTGATCCTGCCGCCGGTGATGGTCTGGGCCGAGGAGCGGGGCTGGGTGTCGCGGGGGATGATCGACCCCGACATCATCGCCAACGCCACCAAGACCCACGACGAGTCGGAGCCCGACACCCCCGACCTGGGCGGCGCCGACGCCACCCTCCCCCCCGGCCACGCCCACTAGCCCCCGGCCCACGAGGTGCCTGGCACCTCGTGGGCCGACGGGGTCAGCCGGCGTCCCTGAGGTCTTCCTTCCAGGTGCGGAAGCGGTCGTGGGTGGTGCCCGACGGGCCGGCGCCCTCGCCCCGGCCGTCGGGGAAGAGCCGGAAGGTGTGGGCCACGGCCAGGTCGTCGGCCCGGGCCGCCCACATCCGGGCGTCGCCCTTGTTCGGCG
>DATHEV010000632.1:0-2575 GCA_035318405.1 Iamia sp. | reverse complement strand
AGGGCGGCGTCGATCTCCTCGTCGAGCTGGGTCAGGCGGTTGCGGTAGGCGGTCTTGGCCCGCTCGTCGAGCACGTCGTCGCCGCCCATCGACCGAGCCGCCCGGCCCGCCGCCCCGGCTTCGGGGTCGAGGAGGTCGACGGCGCGCACGCCCATGCCCGGCCGGCCCAGCAGGACGTGGATGTCGCGCACGCCCTTGGCGTCGGGGACGTGGACGGAGCTGCCGGCGAAGGCCAGCTCCCACACGTCGCCGCTCCGCCGGAACACGGCCTCGGGCTCGGCCGGCGCCGAGGCGGCCGCCGGGGCCGGGGGGCGCGGGACGTCGGGGGCCACCGCATGCGGGGCGGGCGCCACCGCTGGCGGCTCGGCGGCCGCGGGGGCGAGGCGGGCCAGCCGCTCGACCACGCGCGCCAGGCCCAGGGCGCGGGCCTCGGCGGCGACGGCGGCGAGGTCGGGGGCCAGGGTGGCGGGGTCGTCGCCCCGCGCCTGACGCGACGCCAGCAGACGGGCCCGGGCCTCGACCGCCCAGGCCGGCGCGCCGAGGGCGTCGGCCGACGCCGCCGCGGCGGCGAACCGCGCCACCGCCGCGTCGTGGTCGCCCTGGCCGGCCTCGACCACGCCGGCCCACAGGTCGAAGGGGCCGTCGACCGCACCCTGGGCCATGAGCGCCCACTGGCCGGCGAGCGGAGCGAGCGCCGGCCGCAGGTCGGCGGCGAGCGCGGCGGCCAGGTCGACGTCGGCGGTCGCGCCCGCCACCTCGGCCTGGAGCCGGATCCACAGCGGGGCGAACCAGCGGCCGGGCTCGGCGTCGGTGTCCCTCAGCTCGGACACGGTCCGGGCCGCTCGCTCGACGTCGCCCCGGTCGACGGCGGTGAGCGCCCGCAGCAGCTCGGGGTGGGGGTGGACCGCGGCGATCCGGTCGAGCAGGGCGTCGACGGCGTCGTCGCGCCCCTGCTGGAGCTCGACCGCCCAGCGCACCTGGAGGTGGAGGCTCGTGACGTCGTCGGTCAGCAGCCCGGCCCGCGCCTCGACGGCCATGGTCTCGTCGAGGTGGGCCCGGGCGTCGTCGAAGCGGCCCTCGAGCAGGCCGACGATCGCGGCGACCCAACGGGCCAGCGAGCGCGACCAGGCCGAGTCGAGCTGACGGGCCAGCGCCTGGAAGGCGGCGTTCTCGTCGGCGGCCCTCGGGTCCCCGGCCTCGAGCAGGTCGAGGATGTGGAACCAGAGGCCCTCGACCTCTTGACCGGCGGCGGCATTGCGCCGGGCGACGGTGACCATCTCGGCGGTGAGCGCCAGCCGATCCTCGACGCTGCCGGGGGTCCACAGCGCATCGTGGCGCGCGTTGAGGGCGTCCCACAGGGCCTGATCGTCGCCCGAGGAGCGGCACATCTCGAGGGCGAGGGCGGAGAGCTCCTGCTCCCGTTCCCACGACGTCGTGGCCGCGGTGGGGAGGCCGCCCTCGACCACCAGGCGGCGGTGAGCCTCGTCGACCATCTCGGTCGCGGTGATCTCCGCCTCCTCGGAGGCGACCAGCCACACCGCGGCGCGCAGGCTGAGGGCGGCGCGCGTGAGCAGCCCGGGATCGTCGAGGGCGACGGCCAGGCGGGTGGCCGCCTCGAAGACCCGGCGGCAGGCGTCCATGTCGCCGGTGCGCATCAGCGTCCAGCCCAGCTCGACCTGGGCGAAGGCCCGGTCGCGAGGCCGGTCCTCGGGGATGTCCGCCAGCGCCCGGCGCAGGTGCACGAGCGCCTCGTCCACCGCCATCCGGCCGACGGCGTGGCGGGCCGCGGCCTGGAGCAGCGCCACTCGGCGGTCCAGGTCGACCTCGGCGCCGGCGTGGTGGGCGTGGTGGGCCAGGTCGCCGGCCGACACGAGGGAGGTGCCGTCGAGCCGGGCGACGAGGGCGGCGTGGCGGCGGCGGGCGTCGGCCTCGTCGAGCCCGTCGGCCAGCGTCTCGCGCACCAGGTCGTGGACGAAGGCGTAGCCGTCGTCGGTGGTGACGAGCAGGCCCGCGACGATGGCCTCGCCGAGCACCGCGTCGACGCCGCCGTCGTCGACGTCCAGCGCCGCGGCCAGCACCGGGCGAGCCACGGCGTGGCCGAGGAGGGCGGTGGTCACCAGCGCGTCCCGGGTGGCGGCCGGCAGCAGGTCGAGCCGGTGATCGACGGCGTCGCGCACCCCCGGCGGCACGACGTCGACCGCCCCCCGGCTCAGCCACAGCCGCGCCGTCTGCTCGACGAAGAAGGGGTTGCCGCCGGTGCGCCGGTGCAGGTCGTCGATCACGTCGGGCGGCGGGGTGCGGCCGGTGGTGGCCTCGACCAGGGTGCCGACCTGCCCGCGATCGAGCCCGGTCAGGGCGACGGTGGTGGCCTTGGCCACGAGGGCGCCGATCCACGGGGCCAGGGCGTGGTCGCCGGCCTCGACCTCGACGTCGCGGTACGTGCCGACCAGCAGCAGCCGCTCGTACCAGCCGTGGCGGGCCACGAACTCGAGCAGGCGCAGGCTGGCCGCGTCGGCCCAGTGGAGGTCCTCGACGACCACGACGAGGGGCCGCTTGCGGGCCAGCCCCACCAACA
>DATHEV010000631.1:0-4425 GCA_035318405.1 Iamia sp. | reverse complement strand
TCCACCGTCGGCCGCGCCGCCCGCCGCCCCGCCCGCCCCGCCGGCCGTGCCGGCCCCGGCCGAGGACGGGCCCGACGACGCCCTCGTCGGTCGGGCGCCCCGTCTCACCCTCCGGGCGGTCGCCTTCGGGCTGGCCCTCGCCCTGCTGGTGGCGGCCGTGCCCGCCCTGGGCTGGGTCGGCAAGGACCGTCTGCTCGACAGCCGGGGCGGCGAGGTCGTCGAGGGTGGCACCGATCCCTCCGAGCCCGGCTATCGGGCGCTCGTCAACCCCACGCCCACAGCGCTGGTCATCCACCGCGACGCCGCCGGCGAACCGGTCTCGGTCGCCATCTTGTCGCTCGGCGCCGGTGACGCCGGGGGCACGGTGCTGTTGGTGCCACTGGCCCTCCAGCCCATCGAGGGCAGCTACTTCAACCGGATCATCGACGGCTACGAGTCGGCCGGCAGCGACGACGGCTTCCGCCGGAGCATCGAGGACGTCCTCGGCGTCTCGGTCCCGCCGCCGATCATCGACGTGACCGACGAGAGCCTGGCCACCCTCGTGGCGCCGGTGGCCCCGATCGAGCTCACCGTCACCGACCCGGTCGTGGCCGAGAACGGCACCACCTTCGAGGGGCCGGTGAGCCTGGCCGCCGCGGACCTCGGCCCCTACATGCGGGCGACCCGCGAGTTCGAGCCCGAGATCGCCCACCTCGAGCGGATCCGCGATGTCTGGGCGGCGTGGCTGGCCGCCATCGGCTCGGCCACCTCGACCGAGCCGATCGGCGCCGCCGCCACCGGCATGGGCTCGTTCCTCCGGGTCCTGTCCGAGGGCGATCCGGTCGTCGAGACCCTCGACGTCGAGGACGGCATCCCCGAGAACTACGGCCAGGCCCCCTTCTACGTCCCCGCTGCCGGCATGGAGGAGCAGGTCATCGATGCCGTGCCGTTCCCCCAGTCGCCCCGCGCCGGCCGGCGCTTCGGCATCAAGCTCCTCAACGGGGCCGAGGGCTCGGCCCTGCCCATGGGCCTGATGCGGGATCTCGTCCTGGCCGGTGGCACGCTCAGCACGCTGGGCAACGCCGACACCTTCGGCGCCACCGAGACGCTGATCGAGTACGCCGACGAGGACTGGCAGGACGAGGCCGAGGCGCTCCAGGAGCTGCTGGGCGACGGGGTCGAGATCGACCAGATGTCGGCCCGCCGGGCCGAGGCCGAGGCCGAGGACATGGTCATCACCATCGGGAGCGACGTGCTGACCCGGTACGAGGAGCAGGAGGACGCAGGTGGCTGAACCCGTCGACGTCATCGAGGACACCGACACCGACGCCCCGGCCCTGGCCGCGGCGCGCGCCGCCGACGCCAAGGGAGGGGAGCGCACCGTGGTGCTGCGGGTCGGCGACGTGCTCGGCATCACCGAGCTGTTCGTCATCACCAGCGCGACCAACACCCGTCTGGTGCGGGCCGTGGCCGAGGACATCGAGGAGCAGGTCGCCCGGGCCCACGGCGTCCGCCCGCGCCGCATCGAGGGCCGCGACGACCTCCGCTGGGTCCTCATGGACTACGGCGACTGGGTCGCCCACGTCTTCCTCGACGAGGCCCGGTCCTTCTACGACCTGGAACGCCTCTGGGCCGACGTCCCCCGGGTGACCTGGGAGTCCTCCGCCCTCTGAGAGCGCCCGGCGCGCCACGCGTGGCGTTGGTAGCGTCGCTGCCGTTCCCCCCCACACCTTGGAGACGGGCGGTCACCATGGGCGAGAGCAGGTACCCCGACGACCCCATGCGCCGGCGGTTGCTGGCCGGACTCGGCGCCGGCGCTGCGGTCGGCGTCGCCGGTGCGCTGCCGGTCGGCCCGGCGGGCGCCCAGGAGGCGCCGTCGGCCGCCGGCGAGGGGCGGGCGTCCCCGATCGCCACGACGATCGCCTCGCCCCGCGAGACGGGCATCACCTACGCCTTCCGGTCGTACTTCGACTTCAGCACCGAGAAGCCCACCACGCTTCGGACCTATGGCGGCGAGGGCGCCTTCGCCAGCGGCGGGGCGGGTGGCTTCCTCTGGACCTCCGTCGATCTCCCCCTCGGCGCCCAGATCCGCGACATCGAGTGGTACTGCCTCAACACCGCGGGGGAGATGACGGGGCTGGCCCGGCTGTGGGACGCCGGCGAGGGGCCGCTGTCCGCCTTCGTCGCCGAGACGGTCATCCCCGTCAAGAGCACCGTCTCGGCGAGGCGGTCCGTGGTCGGCGTCAACAACAACGGCCCGTACCCGCACGGCACCCGTCTGATGCTCGGGATCCGGACCGTCGGCAACGACTCCCAGCAGGTCAACGGGGTCAGGGTCGGCTACACCCGCGGACCGACCGACCTGGTGGTGCTGCCCACGCCGGTGCGGGTCTACGACTCCCGGCCCGCGGGCATGCCGAACGTCGGGATCAAGGCCCCGCTCGACCCCGGCGAGATGCGCGAGATCGACCTGAAGGCCAACGGCAGCAGGGTCCCGGCCGGGGCGACGGCGGCGCTGCTCACGATCCTGTTGGTGAACGCCCAGAACGGCGACGGCAACTTCACCGTGTGGCGCAACGGGCTGGCCAAGCCGTTGTCCAACACCCTCGTGTGGGGCCCGACCGGCGGGCGTCACTCCATCACCGCCGTCACCGCGCTCGACGGCGTCGGCCGGTGCATGGTGTCCGCCAGCCTCGGCACCAACCTCGTCATCGACGTCCTCGGCTACTACGTCTGACCCTGACCTGACCCCGGGCGCGAGGCGGGCCGCCCGTGGGCGGCCCGTGGTCTGACTCGTGGAGGCGATGGGGGCCCTGACGTCCCCGCACCTCAGCGCCCCGGAGCCTCCACCCGGCCGGTATGGCGGACCGAGGGGAGCGAGCCGCCAGGCGAGCGACCAGAATCCGCCTGTCTCGTGGAGCTAAGGGGAATCGAACCCCTGACCTCTTCCATGCCATGGAAGCGCTCTACCAACTGAGCTATAGCCCCGAGGGAGATGTCACCGTAGCACCGGTCCGTGGGCGATCCGAAACGAGAACACGTTCTAGAAATGGGGCAGACTGGGGTGGTGCGCTTCACCCTCGCCCTCCCCATGATGCCGGCCGATCGGCTGGTACCGCTGGCCGTGCGGGCCGAGGCCGCCGGCTGGCACGGGGTCTCGATGCCCGAGTCGGTCTTCTACCCCGAGGAGGTGTCGGCCGACTATCCGTACACTGCCGACGGGAAGCGGTTCTGGCCCGCCGATGCCCCGTGGGTCGACCCCTGGGTCGCCATCCCGGCCATGGCCACGGCGACCGAGCGGATCACCTTCGGCACCAACGTCAACAAGGTCTCGCTCCGCCATCCGCTGCTGTGGGCCAAGACGGTCGGCTCGGCGGCGGCCATGTTCCCCGGGCGGATCGAGCTGGGCGTGGGCCTGAGCTGGATCCCCGAGGAGTTCGCCTGGCTCGACCAGGACATGTCCACCCGGGGCAAGCGGCTCGACGAGCAGATCGAGGTCATCCGGACCGTGCTCGGCGGGGGCTGGGTGGAGTACCACGGCCGCTTCTACGACTTCGGCCGGCTGCGGGTCGACCCGGCACCGGCACAGCCCGTGCCCATCCAGGTCGGCGGTCACTCCGACCCCGGCCTGCGGCGCGCCGCCCGGCGGGGCGACGGCTGGATCGGTGCCCAGGGTGGCATCGACGAGGTCCGTGAGGTCACCACCCGCCTGGCCGCGGCCCGCGACGCCGCCGGCGACGAGGCCCGTCTCGCCCCCGACGACCCCGCCTTCTCGGTGAAGCTGACGCCGATCGTGGCGGCCACGCCGGAGGCCATGGCCGAGGTCGCCGCCTGCGGGGTCACCGAGGTCATCACCGTGCCCTGGTACTTCTTCGGCGGCGACCCCGACGACCCGGCGGTGCAGGACGAGGCGGTCGACCGCTTCGCCGCCGAGGTCATCGATCCCCTGAGCTGAGGAGCACCATGACCGACAGCACTGACACCGAGACGGCCGCCGACGAGCACCCGGCCCGCGCCGCCTCGCAGCGGTCGATGGCCGCCGTCGAGGCCGGCGACCGCGAGGGCTGGCTGGGCCTCTTCGCCCCCGACGCCGTCGTCGAGGATCCGATCGGCCCGTCGATGTTCGACCCGGACGGCGCCGGCCACCACGGGCCCGAGGGCATCGCCGCCTTCTACGACACGGTGATCGGGCCCAACCAGGTCCGCTTCGCCATCCGGGAGTCGTACGCCTGCGGCTCCGAGGTGGCCAACGTCGGCACCATCACGACGACGCTGGGCGACGGCAGCCAGGCCGTGGTCGAGGGTGTCTACACCTACCGGGTCGACGACCAGGGCCGGGTCATCGCCCTGCGCGCCTTCTGGGAGGCCGACGCCATCACCTTCATCCCGGCGCCGTGAGGTAGGCCACCACCAGCCGGGTGATCTCGGCGGCCAGGACGTCGTCGG
>DATHEV010000630.1:0-3943 GCA_035318405.1 Iamia sp. | reverse complement strand
GCGCTCGGTCGCAACCTGGCGAGCCACGGCACGGTGGTCGTCTCCATCGGCGCCAACGGCATCAACGCCAACGACGCCTTCCTGGAGGACGGCGGCGCCGCGGCCCGCGGCCACCTGGTGATGGAGACCCTGCGCCGGTGGCGGGCCTGGAGCACCTCGGCGACCGGGTCGCCGTTCGGGGCCCGGTTCGTCGGCCGGGTCGACACCAGCCGCGTCGCCCTGATGGGCCACTCCCGTGGCGGCGAGGGGGTCGTGGCGGCCGCCGCCCTCAACCAGGGCATCGGGTCACCCTTCGGGATCCGCGCCGTCCTCGCCCTCGCTCCGGTCGACTTCGCCCGGCGCCTCCTGACGGGCATCCCCCTGGGCGTCGTCCTCCCCGACTGCGACGGCGATGTCAGCGACCTCCAGGGCGCGGACTACTTCGACGACGCCCGCTACGCCGCCCCCGGCGACCCCGCGGCCCGCTCGGTGTTCCACGTGCGCGGCGCGAACCACAACTTCTTCAACACGGTGTGGACCAGCGGCCCCGGCAGCGGCGACGACGCAGAGTGGGGCGATCGGGCCGAGTGCCTGGTGGGTCGGCCGGGCCGGCTGACCGCGGCGCAGCAGAACACGGCGGGCGCCGCACTCATGGCCGGCTACCTCCGCCGGTACCTGACCGACGAGGTGGGGTTCCAGCGCCTGGTCACCGGGACGGCGCCGTTCCCGGCGACGGTGGGACCGGCGCGGTGGACGACGGCGTACTGGGCCCCCGACCGCCTCGAGGTCGAGCGGTGGGACAGCGCCGCGAGCACCCGCCGCACGCGGGACGGCGTCGTGGCCCCGGCGCCCGGCGGCTCGCCCGGGGCTGTCTGCAACCCGTCGTCGCGCGACATCTTCGGCCCGTCGCGGGCACTCATCCAGGTGCCCTGCCCGGGCGGCTTCGGGCTGGGCCTCATCAACGACACCGGCACGTTCGACCTGGGGTGGACGAGCCGCGGCGCCGTCGTGCGCCGTCCGCTGACGCCGGCCGGCGTCGACGTCACCTCCTACGACGGGCTCCGGTTCCGGGCCGCGGCGGGACGCGACTCGCGCAACCGGATCCGGCCGGCGACGCTCGACCTCACGGTGGTCCTGGAGGACACCGCGGGGACGCGGCGGTCGGCCCGGATCGAGCCGTGGTCGCCCGCGCTCACCGGCCCGGCCTCGGGGCATCCCGGCAACGTCGTGCTGTCCGGCGTCCACATCCCGCTCAGTGCGTTCGCCGGGGTCGACCTCACCCACATCCGCGCCGTCGAGCTGCGCACCGATCGCACCGAGGCCGGCCGGGTCCACCTGGCCGACCTGGCGTTCACCGCGGAGGACACGGCCGAGGCGGCGGGACCGGCCCTGACGGCCGGCAACCCGGCGCTGGTGTTGTGCCGGCGGCGGAGCGCGGAGGAGCGGTTCGCGTGTGCCGTGGCCCAGGTCGTGTGGGGTCGCGACCTGACCCCCGAGGAGCTGGCCGGCGCCCTGCCGGTGGTGGCGACGGCGGCCGGCCGCCGCGCCTACGCGACCTGGCTGGCGGCGACCCCCGAGACCCTGGCACTTCGCCTTCAGCGGCATCTCCAGCCCCTGACCCAGGCGTCCGTCGACGCCTCCGGGCTCATCGAGCAGCTGTCGCCGGCCGGTCGGCGCAGCTGGGAGGCGGCGCAGGCCGAGATGGCGACCGAGCTCATGTGGTCGTACCCGGGCTACGAGTCGCCGGCGCAGATCACCGATGCCCTCTTCGAGACGTACCTCGGCGCCCCGGCCGACGCCGCCGGCCGGAGCTACTGGATCGGGCAGATGCAGGCCGAGCGGCCTCCGGCGGTGCTGGCCCGGGCCCTGCGCCGGACCGCAGCCCACCGCCGGTTCCTCGTCACGGACTGGTACCAGGAGCTGGTGGGCCACGGCCCCGACAGCGCCTCGCTCGACTACTGGACCGGCCGTCTCCTCGCCGACGGCAGCGAGAAGATCCTCGTCGTCACCCTCATGAACAGCGAGAGGTTCCGGCAGCTGGCCCTCGTGTCGACCTGACGGGCTGCCGTCAGCCCTCCGCGGCCGCCTGGGCCTCGCGGAGGGCAGCCTCCAGGGCGTCGATCGTGGTGCCACCCACGAAGACGGCGCGGACGATCCCGTCGGGCCCGGCCACCACCGTGGTCGGCAGGTCGGTGATCGACCAGGCAGCGAGACCCGGGGCGTCGATGTCCTGGGCAGCGAGCCGGTCCTCGGCCCCGGCGGCGGCGACGATCCCGCCGTCGGCGTCCCAGGCGAAGCCGAGCGGCGCCCAGTCGGGCTGGGTGAGGTCGACGATCGCAACCGTCAGCCGGGCACAGCCGGCGCACTCCGCGGGGCTGAAGCCCAGCACCAGCCCCCGACCCTCGGCCTGCTCGGCCGTGACGCCGGGGATCTCGTGCACCGGCTGGCCCACCAGCGGGTGCGTCCCGCCCGACACCCCCGCGGTCGCCGTCGTGCCCGGGTCGGTCGTCGTCGGTGCGGTGGCCTCGCTCTCGGTGGGGGGCGGCAGGGTGACGGTGTTCCCCGGGTTCAGGTCGGGGCCGTGCCGGTCGTAGGACTCGAGCCAGGTGGCCTCGTCGACCAGACGCACCGAGCGGGCCACGCGGAGGAGATCGTCGGCGCCCAGCCCCCGGACCCGCACGACGACGTTCGTCCCCTCCGCCGTCGTCCAGGCCACCCGCCCCCCTTCGGGCGCGGCGACGTAGCCGGTGACGCCGCCGATGTCGACGGGCTCCACCGCGCCGGCGTCCGCCAGCTCGGCGATGGGCGTGTCGACCTGGGTCGCCACCTCCACCGAGGGCCCATCGGCCGGCTCCGGGCCCGCGATCACGGTGGGCGACGGACCGTCGACGACCGGGCCGGGGGGCACGAGGACCTCGGTCCCGCCGGTCAGCACCAGCGTCGGCACCTCGCCGTCCCACCCGGTGACGAGGCCGCCGTCGGGGATCTGTTGGAGCAGGCCCACGACGTCGCCCGGCCCGTCGACCTCCAGCACGGGGTCGCCCTCGACGACCACCGACGTGGTGCCGTCGCGCTGGACGACCTTGGCCCGTCGCCCGGCGACCGTGAGGTCGTCGCCCTCCACCTCGTCGAAGGGCTGGGAGCCCGGGTGGCCGAGCTGGACCGTGGCCAGCCCGACCTGCGCCCCGGCGGAGCCGCGCCGGCCCAGCACGGCGCGCGCCGCGGGGACGATCGGGCGGACCTCCCCCGTGGCCATCTGGGTCGAGACGGTGACGATGTAGGCCTCGTCGGCCACGGCCGCCGGGAGGTGGTCGGCGACGGGGTACACGAGGGCGGCACCCCCCGCGGTCGCGTCGAGCGGGTCGCTGCCGCCGCCGTCCCGGGTCGTGACCACCCCGGCCGCCAGGAGGGCGACGACGACGGCGGCGGCCAGGGCGAGGAGGCGGCGCCCGTCGCGGGGCCGTCGGCCCAGGTCGACCACGGCGGCGCCCGGGCTGTCACCGGCATCGCCGTCGAGGACGGCGTCCACGTCGGGTCGGACCTCGACGGCGGCGGCCGAGCGGGTGAGGAGGTCGGAGAGGCGGTCGTCCAGGTCGTTCATGCGAGGGCCTTTCGAAGGGCGCGGAGGCCGCGCTGGAGCCACGGGCCGACCGTCCCCGGACGGCAGCCGAGCAGCTCGGCGATCTCCCCCTGGGGGAGCTGGTGGTAGTAGCGGAGGACCACGGCGGCCCGGTGGTTGAACGGCAGGGCCTGGAGGGCGTCCCACAGGTCCTCGTCGCCGGCCTGGCCCCGCTCGACGAGCAGCGGGAGCTTGCGTCGGGCGGTCGCCTCCCGGCGGGCGTGATCCCGGCACCGGTTGAGGACGCTGCGGCCGAGGTACGGCCCCGGCTCGCGCAGCCCGTCCCACCGGCGGTAGACCTCGACGAAGGCGTCGTGGACCAGGTCGCGGGCCGTCTCGGCGCTC
>DATHEV010000629.1:0-2389 GCA_035318405.1 Iamia sp. | reverse complement strand
CGGGCCGTGGCCCAGATCCGCCGCCGGGGGGCGAGGGTCGTCGAGGCCCCGCCGGCCCGCTTCAGCGCCGCGGTGGTGGCCGCCTACCTCGACGCCAAGGCCACCGCCCGCCTCTGACCCCCTCGAACCTTGTGCGACCTCCGCCGTCCAGCGGCGAACCTCGCACAAAGTTCCGTGGGGGGGGGTGGGGGGGTCAGGCCGCCGGGTCGGGGCGGCCGCGCCACCAGACCAGCGACCAGAAGAGGCCGGCGAGGGCCAGGCCGACGGCGAGGGCGACGGCGGGGGAGAGGCCCTGCGGCGTCACGAAGCCCTCGACCAGCCCGGTGGGGACGAGCCACAGCGCCACGCCGAGGGCCATCTCGGCCGCGGCCCGGGCCTCGGTCACCAGCGCCGCGCCGCGCGACCGCAGGCCCGGCGCGATCACTGCGGTCCCGATGCGGAGCCCGGCGGCGCCGGCCACCGTCACCAGCGACAGCTCGAGCACGCCGTGGGGCGCGAGGTAGCTCACGGCCACGCCCCCGGCCCCGCCGGCCGCGAACAGGCCGACGACCAGGCCCACCACCGCCCCGTTGAAGACGAGCGCCAGGGCGGTGAGCAGCCCGCCGCTGATGCCGAGGGCCAGGCACACCAGCGAGACCCGGATGTTGTTGACGAAGATCTCGGTGCTGATCGAGGCGCTCTCGCCGGTGCTGATGCCCCGGTCGCCCCCGCCGCCCTGTGCGGCGGAGTCGGCCGCCCCGCTCGACAGGGCGCTGATCCGGGCGACGCGCGTGGCGGTGGCCGGGTCGCCGTGGGCCCAGACGGCCATGCCGATCGCCGGCCCCCACAGCAGCAGGGCGGCGACGAGCAGGACGCGGGGACGCTCCCGCACCCGCTGGAAGAAGCCGGTGGTGAGCCAGTGGCCGAACGAGCTCCGCCGCCCCGGCACGCGGTACACGACCGACCGGGCGCGGCCCACGAGCGCCTCCAGCTCGTCGACGACGGGGTCGCCGGGCCAGCGCTGGCGGGCCCGCGCCAGGTCGGCGGCGGTGGCCCGGTAGAGATCGCCCAGCCGCAGGGCGTCGTCGGCGGGCAGGCGCTCGACCCGGCCACCGGCCCGGCCGAGGAGGTCGACCAGCTGGGCCCAGCCGTCGCCCCGCTCGGCGATGAACCCCTCGACCTGCCGCGGCGTCATCGCCGTCGCGCCCGGAGCGGCCACGTCAGGCGCCGGGGGACCCGGCCGGTAGCGTCCGGCCCGTGGAGATCGAGGACCGGATCACGGTGTCGACCCCCGAGGGCGTGGACCTGGACCTGGTGGTGGCGGGCTTGGGCTCGCGGTTCATGTCCTCGCTGGTCGACTCGGCGGTGCAGGCGGTGCTGATCTTCCCACTCCTGCTCCTGGCCGACGTGACCACGGCCGGCGTGGCCATCGCCAGCCTGGGCGGGTTCCTCGTGATCTTCGGCTACCCGATCGTCTGCGACGCCCTCCTCGACGGGCGCACCGTGGGCCGCCGGGTCACCGGGCTCCGGCTCGTGACCGAGGACGGGGGCCGGGTCGGGGTCCTCGCCGCCGCCGTGCGCAACATCGTCCGCATCGTGGACTTCCTGCCCGGCGTGTACTCGATCGGGGCCCTCGCCGTGATCGTCTCGACCCGCAACCAGCGGGTGGGCGACATGGCCGCCGGCACCCTCGTCGTCCGGGCCGCCCCCGTCCGCCGCGGGTTGGCCGTCCCCGGCGCCGGTCGGGTCGCGCCCGAGGGGCCGGCGGCGCCCGTCGCGCCGCTCCCCGAGGGGGCCGGGGCCTGGGACCTCACCCGGATGACCGCCGACGACATCCGGGTCGTCCGCTCGTTCCTGGCCCGGCGCCCGGAGCTCGACCCCGCAGCGAGGGCCCGCGTCGGCTCCGAGCTGGCCCGCCGCCTCCGCCCCGCCGTCGTCGGCCCCGACCCGTCCCTCCCCGACGAGGCCCTCCTCGAGCAGCTCCTCGCGGCCAAGTCCGCCCGCGGCTGAGGTTCGGGGTTGCTCAGCGGGTGCGGGCGGAGACGACGGTCCAGGGGAAGGGGCGGTGGACCTGGGCGACGGTGAGGCGGGAGGCCACCAGGCGGGTGAAGGCGCCGCTCGACCAGTGGTTGACGTGGCCGGGGGTGTTGCCCAGGGCGCCGATGTACTTGCCCCGGGCGAGGTTGGCGACCCGCCAGATGGGCTCGCGGGGGACCGACAGCACCAGGTGGTGCCGGGCCACCCGGGCCAGCTCGGCGAGGGCGGCGGCGGGGTCGGGCAAGCTCGTCTACGACGTCTCGGTCAACGACTGGAAGGTGGCCATCAACACCCTGCTGATCCTGTTCGCCGCCTTCCAGGTGTTCATGATCGGCATGCTGGCCGACCTCGTGGGCCGCGCCACCCGGGCCAC
>DATHEV010000628.1:0-3930 GCA_035318405.1 Iamia sp. | reverse complement strand
GGGGGCCTCGGCGGCCTGGTTCCAGATGCGGGCCAGGGTGCCCCACGACCCGATCGACAGGCCCAGGCCGACCAGCCCGCTCGGCGTGCGCAGGGCGCCCTTGGTGGCGTACCGCAGGGTGACGAGCGCCTGCCCGCCGATGGCGTGGAGCGGCAGCTCTGAGGTGAGCCACCCGGGGAAGAAGCAGGCGATCGCACCACGGCCCTGGCGGGTCAGGGGCTGGCGGGCGTTGGCGGTGTTCAGCGCCCCGATGGCCGATCCGACCAGGAGGCCGCGGCCCGCCTTCCGGGCCCTCTTCCGCTTCGCCGCTGACCGGGGTGCACGAGCCATCCCCCCATGATGCCCGCCTGGACACGTGTCGGGTCGGTCCGGAGCCTCGGTTCGTCTCGGGGTGGACCGTCGGGCGTAGCGTCCGGCGGTGAGCGAGCGCGGCGAGCGAACCAGATGGCGCCGGCCCTCTGACGGCGGAGCTGGCGGAGCCGGCCGCGCTCATCGGTGCTCGGTCTTCGCGCCCGGCCTGGACGTGTCCCCCGTCCGGATGGTGCACCGATGAGCGTGTGGGTGCTGGTCGGCGTGGCGGGGTCGGTGGCGCTGGCGGCCGGCGCCCAGCAGCTCGTGGGCTTCGGCTTCGCCCTGATGGCGATGCCCCTGCTGTCGGCGCTGGTCGGTCCGCGCGACGCCGTCGCCCTGGCGGCGCTGGCGTCGCTCGCCGGCGGCACCGCCATGGCCTGGCGCCTCCGCGATCGGGTCGCCCGGCCGGTGCTCCGACGGCTGGTGATCGGCGCCGTGTTCGGGCTCCCGTTGGGCGTGCTGGCGCTGGGCAACGTGCCCGAGACGCCGCTGCGGATCGCCGTCGCCGGGGCCGTGCTGGTCATGGTCGTGGTCCTGGTCGCCGGGCTGCGGATGGCCGACGAGAGCCCGCGCACCGAGATCGGCGCCGGGTTCGTGTCGGGGGCCATGGGCGCCGCCATCGGGATCGGGGGCCCGCCCGTCGTCCTCGTCCTCCAGGCCGCCCGCATGGAGCAGCACCCGTTCCGGGCCACGACCGTGACCTTCTTCGCCCTGTGCAACGTGGCCACCCTGCCCCTGGTGCTGGGGACGGGCGTGGTCGACCTCGACCGGTGGCCGGCCGCACTGGTGGCCGTGCCCGCCGCCCTGGCCGCCAGCCGGGCCTGCGAGGGCCTCGCCCACCGGGTGTCGGCCGAGCAGTTCCGGCCCCTCGCCCTCGGCCTCCTGGTCGTGGCCGCCGGCGTGGCCCTGGCCTCGGCGTTCTAGGACCCGCCTCGCCTGCGTTCTGTCAACCGCCGTGCACCGCAGCGGTGCACCAAGACGGACAGAACCGTGGGGTCAGGTCGGCTCGTCGTCGGCCGGGGTCTCGACGACGCCGGCGAGGGTGGCCAGGCCCATGGCCAGGTTGGCGGCCGACTCGACCACCAGGTACAGGTGCCGCTTGGCCAGGTCGCCCTGGCCCTTGAGGGGCGGGTCGCCCAGCGAGGCCAGGACGGCGGTGGCGTCCTCGGCCCGGGTGATCGGCGCCGGCGGCTCCAGCGGCGGGACCGGCTTCCAGAGATCGACGGCCTTGGGCTTCTTGCCCCGACGGCGACGGCTCTGCTTCGACTGGGTCATGCGTTCGCCCCTTCGGCCATGTCGTCCTCGGTGAGCAGGGAGTCGGTGCGCAGGCCGAGGGCCACCCGGAGCTGGGCGGCGTCGAGGTCGGACAGCGAGCTGGACTTGGGCAGCACCAGATCGGCGATGTGGCGCTTGCCCGCCACGACCTCCTCGACCCGCTCGTCGACGGTGCCCGGGCAGACCAGGCGGTGCGAGATGACGGTGCGGGTCTGGCCGATGCGCCAGGCGCGATCGCGGGCCTGGTCCTCGACGGCCGGGTTCCACCAGCGGTCGTAGAGCACGACGTGGCTGGCGGCGGTGAGGTTGAGCCCCGTGCCACCGGCCTTGAGCGACAGCACCAGGGCGCCGGCGCCCTCCTGCTCCTGGAACTCGGCGATCATGCGGTCACGGGCGCCGCGGGCCAGGCCGCCGTGGTAGCAGGAGACCGGCTGACCGGTCACCGAGGTGAGGTGGTCGGCCAGCTTCACGCCCCACGAGGCGAAGTGGGTGAAGATCAGGACCTTCTCGCCCGAGGCGAACACCGAGTCGACGATCTCCTCCAGCCGGGCCAGCTTGCCCGAGCGACCGGCCAGCGGCTTGTCGTCGTCCTGGTAGTTCACCGGGTGGTTGCAGATCTGCTTGAGCGCGGTGATCGCCGCCAGGATCGCGCCCTGCTTCGGCTCCACCCCGGGCTCCGGCGCCGAGGTCGACTGGACCAGCCCGTCGAGGACGGCCTGGTAGAGGCCGATCTGCTCGGGCGTCATGGCGCAGTGGTCGAGCTCGTCGATGCGATCGGGCAGCTCGGCGGCGACCTCGGGCTCGGACTTGGTCCGGCGGAACACGAGGATGCCGTTGAGCGCCCGCAGGGCGGCCTCGCCCTCGCCCTGGAGCTGGGCGATGAACGCCGCCCGCCCGCCGACGAGACCGGGGTTGGTGAAGTCGAGGATGGCCCACAGGTCGCCCAGGCCGTTCTCGATCGGCGTGCCCGTGAGGGCGATCCGGGTCCGGGCCGGGAGGCGGCGGAGCTGCTGGGCCGTCTCGTTGGTGTGGTTCTTGATCGCCTGCGCCTCGTCGAGCACGACCCGGCGCCACTCACGCTCGGCCAGGGCCTCGATGTCGCGGACGGCCGTGCCGTAGGTCGTGATGATCAGGTCGGCCTGGGCGAACTCGACCTCGAGGGCGTCGGCCGCGGCCCGGCCGGCGCCGTGGTGGATGACGACCCGCAGCTCGGGGGCGAAGCGGGCGGCCTCCTTGGCCCAGTTGCCGACCACGGCCGGCGGGGCGATGACCAGGGCCTTGCCGTCGCCGCGGGTGCGAGCGAGGTGGGCCAGCACGGTGGGCGTCTTGCCCAGGCCCATGTCCAGGGCGAGACAGCCGCCCAGCTCGGTGGCGTCGAGGAAGCCGAGCCAGCCCAGCGCCTCGGCCTGGTAGCTGCGCAGCTCGCCGTCGAAGCCCGGCGGCGTGACCACGGGGTCGGTGACCGCGGTGGAGGCCTTGGCCAGGAGCTCGGACGCCCAGCTGCTGCCCTCGACGCTGAGACCGCCGGCCAGCGGCGTGCCCTCGAGCCCGACGGAGTGGCGGAGGATCTCCGCCCCGGTCATCTGGGTCAGGTCGGCCCGCTCGGCCAGCGCGGCGGCGGCCTCCTTGAGGTCGGCCCGGTCGAGCTCGACCCAGCGCCCCCGGGACCGCACCAGCGGGCGGGCCTCGGCTGCCAGACGGGCGACCTCGGCGGCGGTCAGCTCGACATCGTCGAACAGCGCCGTCCAGCGCACGTTGCTGAGCTGGTGGGCCCCGACGACCGTCTCACCGGTGGGCTCGGTGAACATCTTGAGCCCGGCCGACGGCTTGCGGCGCGACAGGGGCGGCACCCGGACCTCGAAGCCGGCGGCCTCGAGGGCGGAGCCGGTGATCGTCATGAGCTCCCACGCCTCGTCCTGGCTCAGGTACACCTGGCCCCGGCGGCGCCCGCCGGGCCGGAGCAGCACGTCGTAGAGCCGCTCGAGCCGGGCCAGCTCGTCGCCGAGGGCCTTGGTGTCCTTGCCGTCGACCAGGGCGACCTCGATGTCGAGGAGGTTGCCCTCGGCCCCCATGCCCAGGACCCGGAGGAACCAGGCATCGCCCTTGTCGGGCGGGTCGAGCTGGACGACGAGCGTCGGCCGGTTGGGGTTGACGACGGCCTTGGTCCAGCGCTGGAGGCGCTTCGACACCTCGGCGCCGGCGGCGACGGGGGCCTCGAAGGTCGAGCCGTCGAGACGGGTGATCACGGCCTCGGCCACCGACAGGGCGTTGCGGGTGACCGGCGGCGGCGCCGGGAGGTCGAGC
>DATHEV010000627.1:0-11692 GCA_035318405.1 Iamia sp. | reverse complement strand
TAGATCGACTGCTTGGGGTCGCCCACGACGAAGAGCCGGCCGGGGGCCACGGGCACCTGCTTCCAGGCGGGGTGGGCGGCGGCGTCGGAGGTCGGCTCGGCGGCGGCGATGCGGACCGCCAGCTCGATCTGGATGGGGTCGGTGTCCTGGAACTCGTCGAGCAGCAGGCGCTGGTAGCGGTCGTGCAGGGACTGGCGGGTGCGGGCGCCGTGCACCGCGTCGCGCAGGAGCGAGCGGGCCAGCACCAGCAGGTCGTGGAACTCGAGGGTGCCCCGGCTCCGTCGCTCGGCGGCCGAGGTGAGGGTGAAGCGGCGGATCGCCGAGCCGAGGTGGTGGGCGCACTCGTCGGCGATCTGCCGCAGCACCTCGTCGACCAGCTCCTCGAGCCCCCGCAGGTCGGCCTTCACCACGTCGGAGCTGACCCGCCAGCTGCCCTTGCGCCCCCCTCGCGGGCGGAACGTGCTGGTGGCGCTCCGGGCCTGGCGCAGCGCCTCGACCTGGGCCTCCTCGTCGGGGGCGGCCCGGACCGTGGCAGCCCACTCGCCGACCTCCTGGAGCTTGAGGCACAGGAGGTCGGTGGGGTCGATGCACTCGCCCACCAGGGCCGAGATCTCCTCGACCCGGTCGAGCACGCCGGCGACCCGAGGTCCGGCCGGCCGGGGCGGTGGGGCGTCCGGGTCGACCATCTCGTCGACGAGGTCCCAGTTGGAGTCGAACGTGCGGGCCAGGGCGTGGGGGGTGGTGTCGCGCACGCCGGCGGCGAACAGCAGCAGGAAGGTGCGGGCGAAGGCGGGGTCGGAGTAGAGCTCGTCGGAGAAGCGGGCCCAGCGGTGCTCGAACTCGACGCCCGAGGTCACCTCGTCGAGGACCTCGACCCGTGGGGGCAGCCCGGCCTCGACCGGATGCTCGACCAGGATCCGCTGGGCGAAGGAGTGGAGGGTGCCGATGGCGGCGCCGTCGAGCTCGTCGAGCGCGGCCCGGCAGAGGGCGGCGCGGGGGTGGCCGGGATCGGCAGTGGCGGCCTCCTCCAGGCTCCGCCGGAGCCGCTCGCGCAGCTCGGCGCCGGCCTTCTCGGTGAACGTGATGGCGGCGATGCCGGACAGCGGCACCGGCGGGTGGGACCGGCCGTCGGCGCCCTCGCCCGTGACCAGCGCCAGCACCCGTCCCACCAGCGCAGTCGTCTTGCCCGAGCCGGCGCCGGCCTCGACGAACAGCGTCTCGTCCAGCGCCGAGCCGATCCGCTCCCGCGCCCCCTGGTCCGGTGGTTGGGTCTGCTGAGGGTCCGTCATGGCGCAGGTCGACCTTCCTGCGCGGTGGTGGACCGCCCGTGGCGCACGAGCGCGCACGAACCGGCGACCGGGCGTTCTTGCGCGCTGGTGGACCGCCGGCGACGCACCACCGCGCGGGAACGTCCTGACCGGGCCTGGTGGTGCGCGATCGCGCTGGTCGACCTTCCTGCGCGGGGGCGACCCACCGGCGGTGCGTCGCCACGCTGGTCGACCTTCCTGCGCGGTGGGGGACCACCGAGAGCGTCGCGGTCAGCCATGGGCGGCGGCTTCGGGGGTGGGGGCATCCTCGGGCTCGGAACGGCGGTCGGGGTCGATGAGGGTGCGGTAGCCGGCCATGGCCTCGTCGGCCGCCTTGGCCTCCCACGCCCGCCGGAGGTCGGCCACGCCGAGGAAGTCGGGGTCGCAGCTCCAGCAGGGGTTCCAGGGCTGGCCCTGGTGGTCGGTGGGGTGCGCCGGGAACAGGCCGGCCTCGATGCCGTCGACGATCAGGCCGAGGGTGTCGGAGATCCGCTCGGAGATCTCCGGCGTCAGGATGTAGCCCTTGGTGGCGAAGCGGCCCTTGGACGACACGAACCAGTACTCGGCCCGCACGTCGGTGTCGGGCTCGCCGACCGCGGCCCGGGCGGCGGCGCCGTAGACCGCCAGCTGGAGGTGGGTGCCGCCCTGGTCCGGGTTGCGCTCCGACAGGCTCTGGAAGGAGCTGGCGCTGCCGGTCTTGTAGTCGGCGACCACCAGCCCGCCGGCCTCGGTGCGGTCGATGCGATCGATCTGGCCCCGGAACCGGACGTGGCGCCCGTCGGGCAGGGGCAGCGCCACCGGGGGCAGCTCCTCGTCGCCCAGCCCGAAGCCGAGCTCGGCGTGGAGGTGGCGGCCGCCGTTGACCCGGCGGACCTCCTCGTCGAAGGTCAAGGTGGCGTCGAGGTCGGCCAGGATCCGGGCCCGGTCGCGGCCCCAGAACAGGGCCCGGCCGGTGAGCCCGACGGCCTCGTAGGCATCGCACAGCTCGGCGCCGATCTGGCGCAGGCGGAGCCGGTCGGCTGCCGGCCACGGGTCCGCCGGCCCCGGACGCTGCGCCGCCGGCCGGGCGAGCACCTCGAGCAGGAAGTCCTCGAGGGCCTTGTGGACGAGCGACCCCTTGTCGAGCGCGGAGATGCTGAGCGAGTCCTCCGGGTTCTCGACCTCGCGGACCCCGAGGACCGAGCGCATGAAGTAGTCGAACGGGCATCGAGCCCAGCGCTCGAGCCCCGTGGCCGAGGCGACCCGGCCGCTGTCGGGGTCGGCGGGTGAGGCCATCGGCAGGCCGGCGAGGTTGCCGTCGAAGCGGGTGAGGCGGGGCGAGCTCCGGCCCGCGACCACGTCGGCCCCGGAGGTGAGCACCGGGTCGCCCAGGGCGAGCACCGGGTCGAGCGAGCGGGGCCCGGCGCCGGCGGCGAGGAGCGACCGGAGACGGTGCTCCTGGGCCGTCGCCGGCTGCTCGAAGCTGCGGAGCCCGTGGTCGAAGCTGTGGATGTGGTCGAGCCACGGGACGCCGAGGCCCTGGAGGTCGTCGCCCCACACCCGTGCGCCGGCGAGGTGGCCGGCCACGTCGAGCAGCCACCGCGACGGCACCCGGTCGCGCCCGCCCCGCAGGTCGCCACGGGGGAAGCAGAGGACCTGCCGGGCGGCCGCGGCGGTGGCGGCCAGGAGGTGCCGGTGCTGGCGGGCCACGCCGTCACGCCGGAGGGGCAGGAGCCCGTCGACGGCGCGCCGCTCGGCGTCGGGCAGCAGCGAGTCGTCGCCCGGTGGGCGGGGGGCCAGGCCCTCGGCCAGGCCGACGACGACCACCAGGTCGAGGTCGAGGCCCACGCCCATCGTGAGCGGGCCGACGAGGACGCCGTCGCCGAAGCGGCCGACCCGACCAGTGTCGGACTCGAGCTCGACGGCGAGGGTCCGCACCAGCACGTCGAGGCCGACCGGCCCCTCGACCTCGTCGAGGGCGGCCAGCCGGTCGATGGCCAGCTCGACCCGCTCGGCGGCCCGGCGTTCGACCTCGTCGCCCGGCCAGTCCTCCCGTTGCGCCGCCGTGCCCAGCAGGCGATCGAGCAGGCCACGGGCCCAGCGCCCGTGCCGCGACCAGGGCCGGGGCCGGCGGCCGGCCCGGTCGAGGTCATCGGCCAGGTCGGTGACGAAGGCCCGCAGGCTGCGGGCGTGTTCGGCCCGGCGGCGGTTCCGGACGGCGGCCGCGGCATCGCCGTCGGCCGCCGCCTGGACGGCCCGCGCCTCGCGCTGCTCGGCCATGGCCTGTAGCCGGGTGTCCCACTGGTCGCGGCCGGCCACGACGCCGGCCTCGCGCGACAGCCGCTCCCACGCGGCCAGCGGGATCGGGCGACCCTCGTGGCGGAGGGGGGCCGTGCCCATCCAGTCGAGCACGGCCTGGCGCCGCCAGCCCTGCTCGGGCAGGGCGAGCAGGCCGACGAGCGTGCGACCGGCGGCCCGGGACGCGAGCGGGACGGGCGAGGGGCCGTTGACGGCCACGCCCGCGGACCGGAGGTGCTCGTGGAGCAGGCGGGCGTAGGGGTCGGCCGTCGGGTGCAGGACGGCCATGCGGTCGAGCGGGGTGCCGGCTCGCGCCGCCGCGACCACCTGGCGGACGGCGTGACGCACCTCGTCGTCGGCGTCGGACGCGCTGGCGACCCGCGTGCGGTCGGGGGCGACCGTGGGGGCGACGACGCCCACGCCGGCCGGCCGTGGCTCGGTGGGGGGCGGGGCGGCGGCCTCGAGCCGGGCGAGGGAGGTGGCGACCTCGGCGTCGGCGCGGGGGTCGCCGGTGGACCCGGCCAGGACCTGGACGGCCTGGTGCCGGGCGACGGCCCGCACCAGGGCGGCGGCGTGGAGCGACAGGAGCTGCGGCAGGTGGACGATGACGGGCCCCAGCGCCACGGCGGCCTGCGGGTGGGCGTCGACCCGGTCGGCGGCCGCGGCCATGAGGTCCTCCTCGTCGGACCACCGCTCGGCCAGGACGGCCCGCGTGGCCCGGTGCACGCGCACCACGTCGGCCGCCCGCGGGCCGGTGCGGGCGATGGCCGACAGGGCGCCGGCGGGCAGGTCGCGCAGCTCGCGGTAGCTGGCCACCAGCGCCGCCTCGGTGGCGGGGTGGGCGGCCACCGGGGCGAAGAGGCCGGGCGCCGCGCCCAGCACCTGGCGCACCGCCGCCGCCAGCGACGGGGTGGACACGGGGCGGCGGCCGCTGCTGGCGAGCGCGGTGGCGCCGAGCAGCTCGGCCAGGCGGAAGACGGTGAGGAAGTCGACGGCCGCCACGCCCCGGCCCGCCGGTGTGACCGGCCCGAGGGCGTCGGAGGCGAGGAGCCGCCGGGCCGTGACGCCGACGTGGTTGGACGGCACGACCACGGTGACCGGCGCCAGCGGGTCGCCGGCCTTGGCCCCGGCCACGGCGTCGCGCAGCGCCGCCAGTGCCCCGCGCCCGTACGGGACCGGGGTGACGGTGATCGGTGGCATCGACCCGATGGTACGAGGGAGGTGTGACAGCGGGGCGGTGCCCGCCCTCGCCCGGCCCCCAGCCTCATCCCCGCGTTCTCAGCCTGCGAACCCGGCCAAGGGGTGTCGCTGAACATGCCTGATATGCGTACTGCCTGCTCAGCCCGGTCGACCGGTGTCCAGCACTGCCCCCTCGGCCCCCCTATTTCCGCTCTACTGCACGGATCTGGCACGTCGACTGGTCCAGACCCGCGCCGCCGCCCGATTGGGGCGGCACGGTGTTCATGCCGACGAGCACGCGCCGGCCTAGATCTGGCCGTCCGCCCGTTGTCGGTCTCACTGCTCCTCGTTGTCCCCAAGCCGCTCCACCACCCCGGAAGCGCCACCGGCAGGCGTCGGCCGACGGACTTACTATGAGCAACAGCCTTGGGAGGGAGCCAGAGGGTGTACGCCTGTCGGCGCCCAACGAGGGATCGCTCAGTTGGGCGGCGCCGATGACCACGGTGGGAGCCTTGAACCACGAAGGGCAAGAATGGATTTTGACAACGACTCCATCATGTTTCAGGCCTTGCGGCTCTATCGGAACAGCGTGGTGGACATGCTTCGGGCAGCGTTGGTGGACCATCACGGTGGACAGCCAGGTCTCGATGATGCGATCAAGCTCCTCTTCGTGAAGGAATGGGAGGAGACTGAACGGAGCGCGAAAATGGCCTTCGAGTCTGGAACGGTGGATCGGGAGCCAATAGATGCCTTAGATCATCTCAGCGTCGGTCAGTTGCCAAACCTTCTCGAGAAGTACTGGCAACAAGTCTGCCCTCTTGAGGATCCGACTTCGACTTCGGCCAAGAAGCTACGTGGAAACGTGCTCAATTGGTCCAAGGAGCTAGCCAACGTTAGAAACCCGGTGTCGCACTCGCCAGATGACGAGCTTTCACTGCGGGATTTGATGCGATACGTCGACTCCGCGGCCCGCCTCATGCGTTCGATGGAGATTCAGCGCTGGAACGATGTGGACCAGATCTGGAGCAGTTTGATCGATGACACTGTGGCTGAAGCGGTAGCGCCACCTTCGATCCTCGAGAACCTGCCCAGTAGGGAGTCGATCACCTATTCGTTCGTCGGTCGATCTGATCATCTAACCGATCTTTGGAGGTGGATCGGTGACCCAAACGGACGCGTTTGGGCTCTGGTCGGGGACGGGGGAAAGGGAAAGACCACAATCGCATATGAGTTCGCGGTAGCGTTGAAGGCTGTCGTGGAGGAATTCGGCCTTCAGGGCATAGTTTGGATGTCCGCGAAGCAGCGTCGATTTGTGGAAGGCGAGACCGTTGCGACGAGTCGAACAGACTTCTCGACCCTTGATGAACTACTGGACATGCTCCTCACTACTATGGGATGGGCCGACGAGATCGGCGACGATACAGGTGCGAAGCGCGATCGTTGCTTGGAGGTTCTCTCGTCCTTTCCTATGCTCATCATTGCTGACGACATCGATAGCATTGACGCTGACGACGAAGACACGATCGAGTTTCTCTCTCGTGACGTTCCGACAACGAAGAGCAAAGTCTTGCTCACATCTCGACGGCGCCCGTTCGGCCTGGGAAGTTGCACAACCGAGGTCTCTGGAATGTCGCTGGATGAGGTGACCGAGCTTCTCCTCACTCGTGGTAAGTCCATCGGCTTGACAGCTGACGATTTCTCATCGAAACGGGTGAAGCGGATCGCCGCTGTTACGGATGGTTCTCCGTTGTACATAGAGGACTTGCTCAGACTTTCACACTTCCATTCACTTGCTGGCGCCATCGAGACGTGGGCCGGGCGCTCCGGCGACGCAGCGAGGGAGTACGCTCTCAAGCGAGAACTCGAGCTCCTCTCGTCCGACGCGTCCTTTCTGCTGGGCGTGATATCGCTCGCAGACAAGTCTGTATCGCTTGATGAGTCCCTCGCAGTGCTGGGAGGACATCTTGACGAGGCCGACGCCGTGGCCGCCATGGAAGAACTCAAGAACTGGAACCTGCTGGGATCCCCCTCGATTGTGGAGGGGGTTCCGCGGTTTACGACCTCGCGCAACCTCGGCAAGTTGATGCGGACGATTCTAAAGGGAACAGATGAAGAGACTCGCATTAAGAACGGCCTTAAGGGCCTTAAGGGCCTTGCGGTGGGCAAACAGAGAACCAGCCCATACATCCGTGAGGCGGTGGCACTTCAGCAGGCGGGAAGGCTGAACGAGGCCGAGCAGGCCCTTCAGAATGCTCTTTTGGACGTGCCAAACTCGGCAGACGTTTCAGCAATGCTTGGGTGGTTGTATTCCAAATGGAAGCCTGAACCGCGTTCGGCAGACGCGTGCGAGTGGTTCGAGCAGGCCGAATCGCTTGGCCATGATGATCGAAATCTCTACTCGCACTGGGCAGACCTTCAGTTGCGTCGACGCGAGTATCGCTCTGCCGTAGAAATATGCGATCGTGCCATCGACGGCCCCGCCCCCGACGACCCCTTCATATGGCGAATCAAGGGCCTAGCTCTAACCCGGTCGGGCCTCTTGGCGAGGCAGTCGCTCAATGACCAGGCGGCTAAGTCATCGTTCCGAGAGGCGAGCGAGGCGCTTCTGCAAGCTCAGCGGGTGAGTAGGGCCAAAGGCGACCTCTCGCGAGCCTTCAACGCACGCTACGAGCTAGCAATTGCGATGCACGACGACCACGAGCGGCGTGACGTTCTCAGGGAATGGAAATCGCGCCTGCCGAGTGACGCCTTCCGGCCAGCGGACTAGACGGTCCGCTGGGGAACCGATCGCGGCGGTGCCCGCCCTCGCCCGACCCCTCAGGGGTCGATCAGGGAGAAGGGGTCGTGGTCGCGGATGGCGGCGCAGGCCCGCGCCGCCAAGGCCAGGAACATGGCGTCGCCCCGCTCGGTGGGGGCGGCGACGGCGCAGCCCAGCACGATGATCAGCGGGGCCTGGAGGAGGGCGTAGCGGTAGTCCTCCAGACACTCATCCAGCGGGTGGTCGGCCACCCCGTGGGCCAGGAGCGCGTCCCAGTAGGCGGACACGACCTCGCCCTCGTGGGCCCGGCGCGCCTCGACCGTCAGGCTGGTGGCGCAGAGGAAGGCCAGGTCACGGGCCGGGAGCCCGAGGCTGACGGTCTGCCAGTCGACCGCCGCGACCGTCCCGTCGGGGCCGAACATGAGGTTGTCGAGCCGGTAGTCGCCGTGGACCGGGGCGAAGCGCTCGGACCGGCCGAGCAGCCAGGGGCCGGCGACGGCCGGGACCATCTCCAGCACCTCGCGGTCGGCGGCGGCCAGCCGGTCGCCCATGCGGTCGACGAAGACCTCGGTCATGGGGCCGAGCACATCGGCCAGCAGCCCGGCCTGCTCGGCGTCGACCACGGCCAGCCCGGCCCCCTCGGGATCGGACAGCGTCGGGTCGCACCACCGGGGCCCGTGCAGGCCGGCCAGGTTGCGGGCGGCGGCGTCGGCCTCGGCCACCGTGCACCCGGCCAGCTGGTCGCCCTGGACGGCGGGGGCGAGGTCCTCCAGCAGCAGGAGGAAGTCGGTGCCGTCGTCGGTGGCCCAGGCGTGGTGGCCGCGGGGCACGCGCACCGCGACCGTGGTCGCCAGCCGCTGGTAGAAGCGGACCTCGGTGCGGTAGGCGCCCGCCGCCGAGCCCCGGGCCTCGGGGTTCCCGCCGGGCACCTTGGCGACCAGCGTGGAGGGCAGGTCACCGACGTTCCCCTCGTAGGTGGGGACGAGGCGGAAGCTGCTCGCCATCTGGCCCGTGCCGATGGGCTCGACCCCGAGCGCGGTGACGGTGACGTCGTGGCCCTCGGACCGGAGGACATCGGTCAGGCGCTCCGGGGTGAGACCGGCGGCCGCCGCCGCGACGGCCACGTCGAGGCCCTCGTTGGTGGCGGCGTCCATTCTCCCGCCCTCCCCGGTGGCCGGGGGTGAAACCCCGCTGACCTGGTCTGTCACCCCATCCATCCGGGGTTGGCCGGAAGACCGCCGGCCCCGGCCGGCCGCACGGCCCGGTACGCCTCGACCACGGGGGCCAGCTCGGCGGGGGTGGCGCCGTGGAGGACGACCGAATCGGCGCCGAGGTCGAGCTGGCCGGCGACCGTCGCCGCGCACTCGGCGGCCGACCCGCGGGCCGAGGCCGCCAGCCACTCGTCCGGGATCAGCTCGGCCAGGGCGTGGAGCTCGTCGATCGTGGCGGTGGCGTCGAGCGCGCCCCGGGCACCGGTGACGACGGGCGCGACGCGGAAGCGGTCGAGCACGGCCGGATCCCAGCCGTTGACCCGCACCAGGAGGTCGCCGTAGGCCTGCATGTAGGTGGCCATGCGGCCGACCAGCTTGCGCAGCCGGGCCTCCTCGTCGAGGTGGTCGCCCACGGTGGCCAGGACCGACCACACCCGGACGCTCGCCGGGTCGCGGCCGGCCTCCTCGGCGCCCCGCCGCACGGCGGCGACCGAGGCCGAGAGAGCCGCATCGGAGAAGAAGGTGTGGAGCACGACGCCGTCGGCCATGCGGCCGGCCAGCTCGAGCGTCTTGGGCCCCAGCGCCACGAGGACGATCGGCACCGGCCCGTCGAGCCCGGCCCCGGTGTGGAGGTACGGGTAGGTGCCGGCCGGCCCGTCGTGGCCCACGACCGACTCGTCGCGCCACAGCGTGCGGAGGATCTCGGCCCCGTCGGTGAGCTGGGCGGCGGTGACCCGCGGCAGGCCCATGACGTCGAACAGGGCGTCGAAGCCGCGGCCCAGCCCGAGGGCGAAGCGGCCCCCGGTGAGGGCGTGCATGGTGGCCGAGAAGGTGGCCGTCACCATCGGGTGGCGGGTGTTGTGGTTGGTGGCGGCGGTGGCGATGCCGAGGCGCTCGGTGGTGGCCGCGAGGGCGCCGCACAGGGTAGGCGCGTCCTTGACGTTGAAGCGCTCGGACACGAAGGCGGTGCCCAGCCCGAGGGCCTCGCCGTCGCGGCCCTCGGCGACGATCGTGCGGGGGTCGGTGGCGTGGCCGGCGAGGGCGTAGAACCCGAGCTCGGTGAGCTGCTCGACGCTCACCAGCGCTCCACCAGGTGGGCGCGGTCCGCGGGGGGCTCGTAGGGCTCGGGCCACCAGTCGGACAGGTGGGCGATGCGGCCGGCGTCGTCGAGGCGGAAGAAGGCGATGCCGGTGGCGTCGGGGAGGCCGGGCGACACGAACCGGATCGTGGTGGCGGCGGTGTCCCCCTCGGCCACGAGCGTGGTGATCGACAGGTTCCAGTCGCCCGGGTACTCGGCGTTGAACCGCACCACGCCGGCGCGACCGCGCACCCGCTCCCGGGTCTGGGGCACCTCGTAGACGACGTCGTCGGCCAGGGTGGCGCCCACCGCGTCCCAGTCGCGGCCATCGACCCCTTCCCAGAAGGCGGTCACGACGTCTCTCGCGGTGCTCATGCGTCCGACCATACGATCTTCTCGTCACTCGTTCGCTGGCGCTCACTCCGTTCCTCGAGCTGGTGGCGCTTACGTCCTCCGACCCCGCCCGCCACCCTGAAGGCGTCGGCTCCGCCGACACCGATCGCCAGGTGCTCGCACTGACGGCCCCAGAGCCGGAGGCCTCGTTCCTCGGCCACGCGGCTCTTCGCCTGGGGGTGCTCCCCAGACCCCCAGCGGCTGCGCCGGTCCGGGCCCGGTTCCCTCCGATCGTCGCCCTTGGAGGACGTGTGACAGCGTGGGCGGGTGACGCCGATCGACGCGCTGGTGCTGGATCTCGACGGGGTGGTGCGGCACTTCGACGCCGGCTACGAGGCCGAGCTGTGTCGCCGCCACGGGCTCGAGGCGGGCGCCATCGCCGCCGCCGCGTACGCCCCCGACCTGCTCCAGCCGGTCATCACCGGCCGCACCACCAAGGCCGAGTGGCTCACGGCGGTGGGCGCCGCCCTCGGCGTCCCCGAGGCGGCCGCGGCGTGGGGCGAGTCGCCGACGACGCTCGACGAGGCCGTGCTGGCCGTGGTCGACGAGGTCCGGGCCACCGGCCGGCCCGTGGTGATCCTCACCAACGGCACCGACACGATCGACGACGAGCTGGCCGCCCTCGACGTCGTGCACCGCTTCGACGGCATCTTCAACAGCGCCGTGATCGGCCACGCCAAGCCCGACCGGCGGGCCTTCGCCCACGTCTGCGCCGCGCTCGACCTCCCGCCGGAGCGGGTCGCCTTCGCCGACGACAGCCCGGCCAAGCTCGCCGGGGCCACCGAGCTGGGGATGGCGGCCCTGGCCTACACCGACGCCGCCTCCCTCCGGGCCTGGCTCGTCGCCCTCGACGTCCTCGCCTGACGGCTACCGTCCGCCCGGCGAGGAGGGATGTCGATGAGGCGAGCGGTCGCAGCGGTGGTCGTCCTGGGTCTGGTGCTGGCCGGTGCCGCCTGCTCCGACGACGACGAGCCCGAGGCGGACGAGGCCACCACGACGACCGCGACGACCGCGACGACCGCGCCGCCGACCACCGAGGCCACCACCACGACGGTGCCGCCGAACCTCGCCGTCACCATCGCCGAGGAGGTCGAGGTCGACGGTCTCTACCGCCAGGGCCTGGCCCGCCTCGACGACGGGTGGATCTTCACCAGCCAGTGGTCGCTGCACCGGACCGACGAAGACCTCACCGTGCTGGTCGAGGACCGCGACGCCATGCCCGACGAGCTCAAGGCCCTGGGGTACGACCACATCGGCGACCCGGACGTCCACGACGGCGTTCTCTGGGTGCCGCTGGAGAGCCCGGCGGGCAAGGACACCGGCGAGCAGCTCACCGCCCGCTTCGACCTCGAGACCCTCGCCTTCATCGACTCCTTCCCGGTCCCCCAGCACCACAACGCCTTCGTGGCCATCGACGACGAGGGCGTGGTGTGGTCGGCCGACGAGTTCAGCGACGACACGCTGGTCCGGTACACGGTCGAGGGCACCA
>DATHEV010000626.1:0-4569 GCA_035318405.1 Iamia sp. | reverse complement strand
CCGGCGTCGGAGCTCCGGCGGGTCCGTCTCCACCATGGTCACCCCTGGGTAGTGAGATGAGAGCTCGCCTTCCCAGGTGGCTCGAACGTACGCGGCGGCCGCGAGTCCCCGGCCGAGCGACGCGAGCACCCGCGCACAGGTCGTGCACAAGAGCCACTGTCGGAGGGCGACCGGGCGCTGTTCCCCGCAGTACGAACATGGCGCCTTCGTGCTCGCGCCTGTCCACTCAGGAGCCGTGCCGTTGAGAGCGAGCTCCGAGAACGCTGACGCGCATCCATCGCACAACCAGAACTGTGCAAGGTGAGCATCTCGGCGCGGCGTCCCCTCCCTCGCGCAGACCAACGGCGCCCATTCGTCGGGCCGAAGGGATCGTCGATGCCTCGCGAGCAATCGCTCGATCTCGGCGACGGCTCCTGGCCCGATCCCTGGGATGTCGAGGAGCTCACGATCACAGCGGGCGGCCAATTCATCCAACGAGCTGATGCCGTGATCGGCGAGGCGCCTTGCCAACGCGCTTCGAAGGTCAAGGTCGTTCGCCGTCACGAGGCCACCATACGGCCGAGATTCAGGGCGGCCGAGCCGGCCCGGAAACCGAACTGGCGATCAGATCCGGCGGGAAGCCGCCGGATCTGATCGCCAGCTCGCAGGGGAGGACCGCGGTCGATCCGGTCCCCCTCGCACACAGGGGACGGATCGTCGCTCTCGCGCCGTTGCGAGGGCGTGCGGTCGAGCTGGGTGGGCTAGTAGCCCATGTACTTGCGGAGCTGCTGGCCGACGACCATGGACTTGCCCATGCGGTCGATCCAGACGGGGAAGGCGGCCTTGGCGTCGGCGGCGGGCACGCCGTACATGGCCTCGATCAGGTCGGCCATGCCGTCCTCGTCGGTGATGCCCTTGGCCGAGGCCTGGCCGGCGGCCTTGCCGTACATCTCGAGGCTGACGCCGTTGACCGGCTGGAGCATCGGGTCGTCCTCGGACAGCGGCTTGGTCGACGGGCCGCCGAGCAGGGCGGGGTCGGCACCGATGGGGCCCATGTTCTGGACGCCGATCATGCCGGGGGCCTGGCCTCCGGCCTGCTGCTGCTGGTAGTCGCCCACGGCCTCGGCCGAGGCGGCAGCGTCCGCCATGCCCTTCTTGGCCTTCGAGAACAGTCCCATCGTCTTCGATCTCCTCGTGCGGGTGTGACCGCACCCTGCGGCCCGAGGACCATGGGACCACGGACGCGGGGAGGCGGCTTGAGCGGTGACTACGCAACGCCCCGGGGCGGTCCCCCCGGGCGGTCGAGCGGGTTGAGCGTCAGCGGTCGGCGAGCCGGGCGAGGGTGCGGTCGGCCGCGGCCTCGCCGCTGGCCACGGCGGCGGGGATGCCGACGCCGCGCAGGTGCATGCCGGCCACGACGATCTCGGGGGCGTCGCGGCCCAGGGCCGCCTCCATGGCCGACACCCGGTCGAGGTGCCCGGGGCGGTACTGCGGGAAGGCCCGGGGCCAGCGGTGGAGCGAGGCCGCGACCGGCGTGCCCCGCAGGTCGAGCAGCGGGGTGAGGTCGTCGACGACCCGGGCGACGAGGGCGTCGTCGTCGAGGTCGAGGACGGCCTGCTCGCCGTCGCGGCCGACGGCCGCCCGCACGACCTCGGTACCGTCGCCCCGCTCGGGGGCGAGGTGGTCCCACTTCTGCGACGCCCACGAGCAGGCGGTGACGATGCGGCCCTCGGTGCGGGGGACCAGCACGCCGCTGCCGTCGAGGGGCCGGGCCAGGTCGGCGGGGCGGACGGCGACGCGCACGAAGGCGACCGAGACGTGGTGGACGCCGGCCAGGAGGGCCCGAGCGTCAGGGGAGACCGATCCGACGATCTCGGCCGCGGTGAGGCCCGAGGTGGCCACGATGACCCCCTCGGCCTCCACGGTGGTCCCGTCGGAGAGGGCCACCAGCCCGCCCTTGGCGACGGCCGAGAGGGCCGTGCCGAGGCGCAGGTCGACGTACCCGGTCATGCGGGCGGCATGGGCGACCGCCTGGGGCAGCCGGACCATGCCCCCGACGGGGGAGGCGAAGATCGGGGCGGCGGGGTCGGCGCCCCCCTCCTGGGCCCGCTCGAGCTGGGCCCGGCAGGCGGCGACGAGGCTGGGGTGGGCCGGGTCGCGCCAGGCGGCGTTGATCTGGGGGGCGACGGCGGCCAGGCTCAGCTTGGCGGTGTCGCCGGCGCTGATCCCGCCGACCAGCGGGTCGACCAGCCGGGCCAGGGCCTCGGGGCCCAGCCGCCCGCCGACGGCCTCGGCCACGGAGACGTCGCCCCCGGGGGCCAGCTCGGGCGGGTCGGTGAGGTCGCGCCGCAGGCGGTTCAGCCCGTCGGGGGACAGGATCCGGAGGGCCTCGACCTCGTCGGGGTCGGTCGGCACCCCCAGGACGTGGGCCGGGAGGCGGTGGGGTACACCGCCCAGCCAGACGCGGGCGTCGCGCCGGGCCGGGTGGACGAGCTCGTCGGCCAGGCCGACCCGGCGGGCCAGGTCGAGGGCGGCGGGAGTGCGGACCAGGAAGGCGTCGGCGCCCTCGTCGACCATGCGGCCGGCGAAGGGCGACGTGTGGACCATGCCGCCGATGCGGATGGCGGGGTCGACGACGATGACGTCGACGCCGGCCTGGCCCAGGCGGAGGGCGGCGGCCAGCCCGGTGATCCCGGCTCCGGCGACGACGACGGCCACGGTGCTCGCCTACCTCTCGCCGAGGCCGGCGGCGGCCACGACCCGGTCGGCGAGGGCGCCCATCACGACGGTGTCGTCGTCGACGGTGCGGGTGCGCCCGAAGACGAGACCGACCTCGTCGGCCACCGCTCGGGCCTCGATGTCGAGGTCGTAGCCCACCTCGAGGTGGTCGGTGACGAACCCCTGAGCGCACACCAGCACGCCCTCGCTCCGCCCCGTGTCGGCTAGGTCCCGGATGACCTGGAGCACGTCGGGGCCCCGCCACGGCTCGGGCGTGGCGCCGGCGCTCTGCCAGGCCAGGCCCCAGCCCGCCCAGGGGGCCAGCCCCGATCGGCGGGCGATGGCCCGAGCGCTGGTGGCCAGCTCGGCCGGGTACGGGTCGCCGACGAGCACCCGCTCGGGGAGCGAGTGGGCGGTGAAGAGGACCTTGGTCTTCTCGGGCAGCTCGGCCCGGGCGGCGAGGACGGCGGCGGCGGTGAAGTCGAGCCACTCCGGCAGGTCGCTCCAACGGTCGATGGAGACGGCGCGCCCCACGGCCGTGGCCAGGCGCTTCTGGTACTCGCCCACGCTGAACCCGCTGTAGTGGGGGGCGAGGACGAGGCCCACGACGTCGGTGACCCCCTCGGCGGCCAGGGCGGCCGCGGCGTCCTCGACGAAGGGGGCGGCGTGCTTCTGGCCCAGCAGCACCCGGAACCGGCCCGGCGCCCGCTCCTCGAGGGCGGCGGCGATGGCGTCGACCTGGGCCGCGGTGCGGGCCGCCATCGACGAGGTGCCGCCCAGGGCGTCGTAGCGGCGCTGGAGGTCGGCCAGCTGCTCCGGGGCCGGCGGCCGGCCCCGGCGGATGTGGGTGTAGTACGCCTCGACGTCGTCGGGGGTGGCCGGCGTGCCGTAGGCCATGACGACGACCCCGACGCGTTCGGTCACGGCTCGGCCCCCACGTCCAACAGGGAGGGCTGGTCGTCGGCCCGGCCCTCGGTGTGGACCAGCTCGACCACCCGCTCCAGCACCTCGGGATCGGTCTCCGGCAGCACGCCGTGGCCCAGGTTGAAGATGTGGCCGGGGTGGCCGTCGTTGCGGCGGAGGACGTCGCGGGTCCCCTCGAGCGCCACCTCGACGCCGGCCACCACCAGGGCGGGATCGAGGTTGCCCTGGAGCACGGCGTCCTCGCCCAGCCGGGCCCGGGCGGCGTCGAGCGGGACCCGCCAGTCGACGCCGACCACGTCGGCCCCGGCCTGGCGCATGAGCGGCAGCAGCTCGCCGGTGCTCACGCCGAAGTGGATGCGGGGCACGCCGAGGTCGGCCACGGCGTCGAGCACCTTGGCGCTGTGGGGGAGGACGAAGCGCTCGTAGTCGGCCGGGGTGAGGGCGCCGGCCCACGAGTCGAACAGCTGCACCGCCGACGCCCCCGCCTCGACCTGGGCCCGCAGCGACGTGGCGGCCTGGTCGGCCAGCCGGTCGGCCAGGTCGTCCCACAGGGCGGGATCGGTGTGCATCAGGGCCTTGGTCTTGGTCCAGGTGCGGGTCGGCGCCCCCTCGACCAGGTAGCTGGCCACCGTGAAGGGGGCGCCGGCGAAGCCGATCAGGGGCACGTCGCCCAGCTCGTCGACGAGGTTGGCGACCGTCTCGATCACGTAGGGGACGTCGAGGAGGGGCTCGAGGGGCCGCAGCCGCTCGAGGTCGTCGCGGGAGGCGAAGGGACGCTCGACGACCGGCCCGACCCCGGGGGTGATGTCGACCCCGAAGCCGATGGCGGCCACCGGCGTGACGATGTCGGAGTAGAGGATGGCGGCGTCGACGCCGTAGCGACGGACGGGCTGGAGGGTGATCTCGGTGGCCAGGTCAGGGATCCGGATGGCGTCGAGGATGCTCCCC
>DATHEV010000625.1:0-5925 GCA_035318405.1 Iamia sp. | reverse complement strand
GCGAGCGAGGGCGGCGGCGGGGAGGTCGGCCACGGCGGCGGGGGCGAGGTCGGCCAGCCGGGCGGGGCCGGGCGGCGGGGCCGGTGGGGCCTCGGAGCGCGCCCGGACCAGGCGGTGGGCCCAGACGGCGGCGTCGTCGGCCACGACCGGGTGGACGTCGAGACGGATGAGGCGCTGGGCCGTGGTGGCCACGTCCTCGCCCAGCTCCGCCAGCCCGAGGGCCATGTGCCGGGCCCGCCGCTGCTGCGGGTCGAGCACGCCGGCGTCGCGCTCGGTGGCCCGCCAATCGTCGTGCCGGGTCCGGATGCTCGCCGGCAGCCGCTCGACCTGATGGCGGGTGAGCGGGGGGAGATGACGGCGCACGGCGAGCTGGGCGTCGGGCACGGCCCGGGCCAGGCCGAACTGGCAGCACCGGTGCAGGGCCCGGACGAGCGGGCTGTGCCGTCCCATCCCGAGGCCGAGGCCCAGCGCGGCGGCGGTGGCGTCGAGCTCGATCGTGGCGCCGTCGGGCTCGACGGCCAGCCGCTGGTCGAGGTGCCGCACGAGCCAGGTGGTGCTGGGGCCGAGGACGGCCAGCCAGAACCGTTCGACGTAGGTCGACCCCGGGGGGTAGCCCAGGGCGTCGATCACGGGGTCTCGCCAGGGCACGACGGTGAGGGTCGGCACGGACAGGTCGGGCATCGGCATGGTCGCTCTCCCGGGGGGAGGGGGTGGGTGGGTGCTGGGGAAGCGACGCACACCGCAGCCGGTGCGTTTCATGTACTTTCCATCAATCTCATGCTGCCGTCAACCCCTGACAGAAGACGGGTGGGCCCGCCCCCCGAAGCGGGTACCGTGCGGGCCGTGAAGCCGACGGAGGCCAGCGAGCCGACCACCGAGGAGCGTGAGGGCCTGGAGCGGCGGGCCTGGATCGAGGGCACCGAGGTCGATCTCGACCTCGGCGTCGCCGAGGTGGCGCAGTGGGTGGCGGCCAGCACCCGCATCGTCGCCCTGACCGGCGCCGGCATCTCCACCGACAGCGGCATCGCCGACTTCCGCGGCAAGAACGGCGTCTGGACCCGCAACCCGGCGGCCGAGAAGGCGTCGACGCTCGACCACTACCTGTCGTCCACCGAGGTCCGGGCGGCGGCGTGGCAGATGCGCCTCGGCAGCCCGGCCTGGGCGGCGCAGCCCAACGCCGGCCACCGGGCGCTGGTCGAGCTCGAGCGCCAGGGCCGCGTCCGGGCCGTCGTCACCCAGAACACCGACGGCCTCCAGCAGATCGCGGGGAGCGCACCGGAGAGCGTCATCGAGATGCACGGCACCATGCGCCGGGTCCACTGCATCGACTGCGGCGACGAGGCCGACATGCGCCGGGCGCTCGACCGGGTCGAGGCGGGCGAGGCCGACCCGCCCTGTCGCACCTGCGGCGGGATCCTGAAGTCGAGCACGGTGCTCTTCGGCGAGGGCCTCGACCCCGCCGACATCGATGCCGCCGAGGCCGCCGCCCGCGACTGCGACCTCCTCCTCGCCGTGGGCTCGACCCTCGCCGTCTACCCGGTGGCCCTGCTGCCCACGATCGCCGCCCGCGGCGGCGCCCGGCTGGTGATCGTCAACGGTCGACCCACCGAGCAGGACGAGCTGGCCGACGCCGTCCTCCGCGGCTCGATCTCGGCGATCCTCACCGCCCTCGTCCCCGACGGCCCCGGGGAATCCACCGCCTAGGTCGATTGTTGAGCGAGTCGGTAGGCTTTTCAGCCGCGACGAACGACGAAGGACACGGACATGCCGAGCTTCCGGGACATGCTGGCCCAGGCCAAGAGCGAGATCCGCGAGGTCACGACGGCGGAGGCCGACGAGCTGCGCCAGGCCGACGGGGCCGTGGTGCTCGATGTCCGCGAGGCCGACGAGTTCGAGCAGGGCGCCATCCCCGGCGCCGTGTTCATCCCCCGGGGCACGCTCGAGACCGGCATCGAGGGCCGCGTCCCCGACAAGGACACGCCGCTGATCGTCCACTGCGCCGGCGGCACGCGGTCGGCCCTGGCGGTCAAGAGCCTCCAGGAGCTGGGCTACACCAACGCCGTCTCCGTCATGGGCGGGTTCAACCAGTGGAAGGACGAGGGCCGCGACTGGTCGCTGCCCCAGACCCTCACCCCCGACCAGCGCAACCGCTACAAGCGCCACCTCCTCCTCCCCGAGGTGGGCGACGAGGGCCAGCAGAAGCTGCTCGACTCGAAGGTGCTGCTGCTCGGCGCCGGCGGCCTCGGCTCGCCCGCCGCCCTCTACCTCGCCGCCGCCGGCGTGGGCACGATCGGGATCATCGACATGGACGTCGTCGACGACTCCAACCTCCAGCGCCAGATCCTCCACAACATGGAGCGCATCGGCGATCGCAAGGTCGACTCGGCCAAGAAGACCATCACGCTCATCAACCCGGACGTCGACGTCGTCACCTACGACACTCGCCTCGGCGAGGACAACGTGATGGACATCCTCTCCGGCCCCGACGGCAACGGCTGGGACGTCATCGTCGACGGCACCGACAACTTCCCGACCCGCTATCTGGTCAACGACGCCACCGTGAAGCTGGGCATCCCCGTGGTCCACGGGTCGATCTTCCGCTTCGAGGGCATGGTCACCGTCTTCGACCCCCGCAACGGCCCCACCTACCGCGACATGGTGCCCGAGCCGCCGCCCGCCGACATGGCCCCGTCGTGCGCCGAGGCCGGCGTGCTGGGCGTGCTGCCCGGCATCGTCGGGTCGCTCCAGGCGCTGGAGGCCATCAAGCTCCTCCTCTCCCTCGGCGACTCGCTCAGCGGCCGGCTGCTGGCCTACGACGCCCTGGAGACCACCTTCCGGGAGTACAAGGTGCAGGTCGATCCGACCAACGAGATCACCTACGCCAACCGGGACCGCATCCAGGTCGCCGAGGTCGAGGGCCTGTGCGCCCCGCTGCCGCTGGCGCCGCCTCCGGCCTGAATTCCGTTCTGAGCACGCTTTCGTACCGCAGCGGTCCGAAGGCGGGCCGGGAACGACCTGAGCCCTAGCCTCGCTCCGATGGGCCCGGAGCACGACGCGCTGCACCCCGACGCGTCGGAGGTCCCCGAGCTCGGGCCCGAGGGCGACCACGTCGCCGCCGTCGAGGGGGCGTCGGGCCGCCGGCGGAAGCTGATCGCCCGGCTGTCGACGCTCGTCGGCGTGGTGGTCGGCGGGGTGACGTGCGCCTTCGTCGTCAACGAGCTGGCGTCGGAGTGGAGCCGGGTGCGCGAGGCCGTGACCGAGGCCTCGCCGGTCTGGATCCTCGTCGGGCTCGTGTGCTGCGCCCTGGGCATGACGAGCATCGGCTGGGCGTGGGCCGACGTGCTGGCCCTGCTCGGTGCACCGGTGGCGCGGGGCCGCGTCCTCGCCTGGTACTTCGTCGGCGAGCTGGGCAAGTACCTGCCCGGCGGGGTGTGGCCCGTCCTGGGGCGGGGCGAGCTGGCCCGGCGCGGCGGGGTGGCCGGCCCGCGGGCCTACGCCAGCGTGGCCCTCTCGCTGGTGACGCTGTACCTGGCGGCCATGCTCGTGGCCGTCGGGCTGCTGCCCTTCGCCCTGGGGGACGACGGTCCCGGCGTCACCGCCCTCCTGCTGCTCCTCCTGCCCCTCGGGCTGGGCGCCCTGCACCCGAAGGTGCTGGTTCCCGTGCTCGACCTCGTGCGCCGGATCACCAAGCGGCCGCTGGCCATCGACGTCCCGCCGTGGCGGGGCACCGTCGCCACCGTCCTGCGCTACGCCCCGACGTGGCTGCTCAACGCGGCCGGCACCGCCGCCGTGGCCCACGCCGTGGCGCCCGACGAGGGTGGCCTGGCCCGCATCGCCTTCGCCGCCACGCTGAGCTGGATCGCCGGCTTCCTGGCCATCGCCGTGCCCGCCGGAGCCGGGGTGCGCGAGGCCGTCTTCCTCGCCGCCTGCGGCCTGCCGTCGGGGCTGGGCGCCACCGTCGCCGTCGCCACCCGGGTCCTGTTCATCCTCGTCGACCTGGGCGGGGCGGCGATCTCGGCCCCGTTCGTCCGGCGGGGGGCGGCCCTCGACGCCCTCGACGCCGAGCCCGAGGTCATGACGTCGTCGGGCTGACCGACATCATCAGGCCCTGACGATCCGGGCGCCGCCGTCGCTCGGCGCCCGACCCCCTGACCAGGGACGACCTTCCACAGAGCGTCGGGCGTCGAATCGCTGGCGAATCGACGCCCGACGGTCTCGAGGGGGATCGCCGGGGCCTGGGTCGGCCCCGGCGGCGGGACCGGCACCGGTAGGGTGCCGGCCATGGGCAGCCCCGGTGGAGCCGACCCGAGCGTGGCCGCCGTCCGGCGCCCCCCGGTCCGGCTCCGACCCCTCGGGGTGGGCGAGACCCTCGACGCCGGCCTCAAGCTCTTCCGGATCCGCCCCCGGGACATGGTGCTGGCCACCCTCGTGCCGACCATCCCGGCGGTCATCCTCCTCACCCTCGTCCAGATCTCCTCGGGCAACCCCGACTCGATCCTCCGCACCGACGAGGCGACGGGGGTGGAGACGGTCGACGGCGGCGCCCTCGCCCTCTTCCTCGGCGGGACGCTCGTCAGCACGCTCGTCCTGCTGATCGCCACCAACCTGGCCCTCGCCGGCACCATGCGGATCTCGATCGGCGCCTACCTGGGCGAGGAGACGGGCTGGCGCGACTCGCTCCGGTTCGCCGTCGCCCGGTGGCGGCCGCTCACCGCCCTGGTGCTGGTGACCCTGGTGGCGTCGCTGGCGGCCATGGCCGCGTGCATCCTCCCGTACTTCTGGCTGAGCGGCATCTGGGCCGTCGCCGTGCCTGTCCTGCTGGTCGAGGGCGCCGGCCCGGTGCGGTCGCTGGGCCGGTCGACCGAACTCGTGCGCGGCCGGTTCTGGCCCGTCCTGGGCACCGTGCTGCTGGCCAGCCTGCTGGTCTCGGTGCTCCAGGGGATCCTGGTCGCGCCGGTGATCGTGCTCCAGCTGACGGGGTCGAGCTTCCTGCTGACGTCGATCCTGACCGGCATCGCCCAGCTCGTCGGCTCCGCCCTCACGCTGCCCTACGTCGCCGCCGTCACCGCCGTGATCTACTTCGACCTGCGGGTGCGCAAGGAGGGCTACGACCTGGAGCTGCTGGCCCGGGGCGTGGGCGTCGACCCGCCTCCGCTCGACTCACGCGACGCTCCGCCGGCGCCCATCGGCCCCGTCGCCCCGTCCGGCGGCTGGGGCGCCCCCGCCGGCCACGGCGTGCCGGCCGCCCCGTCCGGCGGCTGGGCTCCGGGCGGCCGGGCCCCGGGCCCGGGACCGTCGGCTCCGCCCGGTGGGTGGCCCCCGCCGGGTGGCCCAGGCGCCGGTGGCTGAGGTCGACCCGGGCGAGGCCCGCGAGCAGGCCCGGCTCGTCCTGGAGGGCGACCGCTACCAGGCCGAGGACGTCCCCCGACCTCTCCGGGGGGTGTTGCAGTGGATCGGCGAGCGCGTCAGCGATGTCGGCCGCCCGCTGGTCGATGCCCTCTCCACGCCGGCCGGGCTGGTCTTCGCCCTGCTGGTGGTGGGGGCGACGACCGCGGCGCTGGTGGTCGCCGTCGTCCGCCGCCGGAACCGGGCGGTGACCGACGACGAGGTCGTCCGCCGTCGGGCCCGATCGCTCGATCCGGCCGCCCTCGAGCACGAGGCCGACCGGGCCGAGGCCGAGGGCGACCTGGCCGCCGCCGTCCGCCTCCGCTTCCGCGCCGGCGTGGTGCGGCTGGAGCAGGCGGGCGCGGTGCCGGCCCGCGCCGATGCGACCACCGCCCGCCTGGTGGGCCGGGTCGGCGTGCCCGCCTTCGCCCCGCTGGCCCGCTCGTTCGACGAGGTCGCCTACGGCGGCCGTCCCGCCACCCCCGACGACGTCGCCGCCGCCCGCCGCGACTGGCCCGAGGTCCTCGCCGCCGCCTCCCG
>DATHEV010000624.1:0-4060 GCA_035318405.1 Iamia sp. | reverse complement strand
CCCGGGCGACGGGGCGCAGCTCGGCGCCGCGCCCGAGAGCGTCGAGATCACCTTCTCCGAGAACGTCTCGGCCACCCTGGGCGCCGTCCGGGTCCTCGACCGCAGCGGTGACCGGGTCGACCGGGGCGGGGTCGAGACCGGGGGCGGGGTGGTGACCGTCGCCCTCGAGGACCTCGACGACGGGGCCTACATCGTCGCCTGGCGCGTCGTCTCGGCCGACAGCCACCCGATCCACGGCTCGTTCACCTTCACCGTGGGCGACGGGGCCGAGCGCATCGACCGCGACCTGGCCGCCGCCCTGCTGGGCGATCCCGGCGACGGGCCGTGGAAGGTCGTGGGTGCCGGCACCCGGGCGCTCGGGTACGGCGGGGCCCTGCTCGCCGCCGGGCTGGCCGTGTTCCTGGCCCTCGCCCACGACAGGGGACCCGAGCGCCCTGCCCTCCGCCGGCTGCTGCGGGTCGCGGCGGGGGTCGGGGCGATCGGGATCCTGGCCGAGCTGCCGGTGCGGGCCGCCCTCGCCACCGGGCTCGGACCCGATGCCCTCACCGAGCCGGGCGTGGCCGGGCAGCTGCTCGGCGACCGGGTCGGCATCGGCATGGCCGTCGCCCTGCTCACCCTGCTGTTCCTGGCCGTCGATGCCGGCCGCGACCGGCTCCTCGCCGGCGGGGGCGTCGTGGCCCTCGGCGTCGCCTTCGCCATCGCCGGCCACACCGCCACCACCTCGCCCGCGGTGCTGGCCGTCGGGTCCGACACGGTCCACGTCGCCGCCGCCTCGGTCTGGCTGGGCGGGCTCGTCGGCTGTCTCGTCGTCGTGGCCGCTCGCCGCCGCGCCGGGACCACGTCGGCCGCCGTGGTCATGCGGTTCTCGGGCGTGGCCGGGATCGCCCTGGGCGCCGTGGCGGTGGCGGGGTCGGCCCTGGGCTGGTCCGAGGTCCGGACGCTCCACGCCCTGACCAGCACGTCCTACGGCCAGCTCCTGATCGCCAAGGTCGCCATCGTCGGCGTCGTGGCCATGCTGGGGGCGGCCAACCGGTCCCGCCTGGTGCCGATCCTCGAGCGCGACCTGGCCGCCGACGGGAGCGCGCTCAGCACCAAGGTGACCCGGCTGCTGCGCCGGACCCTGACGGCCGAGGTCGCCCTGCTGGTGGTGGTCGTCGGGCTCACCGCCTTCCTGGTCGACGTCACGCCGGCCCGCTCGGCCGTCGCCGCCCCCTTCGCCGAGACCGCCCCGCTGGACGACGGCCGGGTCGACATCGACGTCGACCCCACCCGGGCCGGACGCACCACCATCCACGTCTACATCTACGACGAGGGCGGCCAGCTGCGCGACCTCCCCGAGGGCATCGAGCTGGTCTTCGCCCTCCCGTCGTCGGACATCAGCGGGCTGGAGCGGACACCCGATCCGACCGGCCCCGGCCACTGGACCCTCGTCGGCGACGACCTCTCCATCGGCGGCACCTGGACCATCGAGGTCGTCGCCCGGGTCTCGCTCTACGAGGAGCAGACCGCCTCGTTCACCGTCTCCATCCAACCCTGACACCACATCACGAAGGACCCATCACCATGACCACCGTCCACCGTCTCGGCCTCGGCCTGCTCGGAGCCGGCGTGCTGGCCCTCGGCCTCGCCGTCCCGGCCGGCGCCCACATCACCGGCGACAAGGACTCCGTCCCCGCCGGCGGCTTCACCTCGGTGACGCTCACCGTGCCCCACGGGTGCGAGGACTCGCCGACCAGCAAGCTCGCCGTCGAGATCCCCGAGGCCATCCTGAACGCCGCCCCGCAGGTCGTCGCCGGGTGGGAGGCCGAGGCCACCGAGACGGAGCTCGACGAGCCCGTCGACACCGGCGAGGGCGACCCCGTGACCGAGCGCGTCTCGGAGATCACCTGGACGGCCGAGGCCGGCAACGAGCTGCCCCCGCACTTCCGCCAGCAGTTCACCATCGGCTTCCAGGCCCCCGAGGAGGTGGGCGAGCGCCTGTACTTCAAGCTCGTCCAGACCTGCTCCGAGGGTGAGACGGCATGGATCGAGGAGACCGAGGACGGGGCCGAGGAGCCCGAGCACCCGGCGCCGTTCGTCGACGTGGTGGCGGCCGAGGAAGACGGCCACGGGTCCGAGGCGGCCGACGAACCGGCCGAGGAGACCGCCACCGAGCCGGTCGCCGCCGACACCGCCGGATCCGACTCCGACGACGGCGGCTCGTCCGACGGGCTGGCCATCGGCGGCCTCGTGCTGGGCGCCCTCGGCCTCGCCGCCGGCGGCACCGCCCTGCTCAAGAGCCGCTCCACCGACTGACCCCGTCCTCGGCGATGCGGCCGCCCCGACGGCCCACGAGGTGCCAGGCACCTCGTGGGCTTGGCACCTCGTGGGCGCCCTCCCTCAGGCGAGGCACCTCGTGGGCTTGGCACCTCGTGGGCGCCCTCCCTCAGGCGAGGGCCTCGACCGCCTCGGCCAGGACGGCGAGGTGGGCGTCGACGTCCGTCTCGGTGGTGGTCGGGGCCATCAGCGCCATGTTGTGGAACGGGGTCAGGAGGATGCCCCGGTTGACCAGGTACAGGTGGAGGAGGTCCTCGAGCTCGGCATCGCCGGCCCGGTGCGACTCACCGCCGTCGCGGGGCGCCGGGGCGCAGAAGCGGTACTCGGCGCGAGCACCCAGCTGGGCGATCGACCACGGCAGGCCGTGACGGTCGATCAGGCCCTGGACGCCGGCGGTGTACCGGGTGCAGACCTCGGCCATGCGCCCGAAGGCCTCGGCCGTCAGCACCTCGGTGAGCGTGGCTCGGGCCGCGGCCAGCGACAGGGCGTTGCCGGCCAGCGTGCCGCCCACGCCGCCGGTGTCGACCAGGTCGAGCTCGGGCCGGGCCGCGATCTGCTCGCGCACGGCGTCGGACAGCCCGTAGGCCCCGATGGGGACGCCCCCGCCGATGGCCTTGCCCAGGGTGACGATGTCGGGCGCCAGGCCCCACGCCGCGGTGCAGCCACCGGGCCCGGCCGAGAGGGTGTGGGTCTCGTCGATGATCCAGAGGGCACCGGCCGCGGTGGCGAGAGCGCGCACCCCGTCGAGGTAGCCGGGCTCGGGCAGGACGATGCCCATGTTGGTGAGGGCCGGCTCCATCAGCACGGCGGCGACGTCGCCGTGGGCCAGCTCGCGCCCGAGGCCCTCGAGGTCGTTGTACTCGACGACCCGTGTCGTCTCGGTGACGTCCCACGGCGCGCCCACGCCACCGGGCCGCGGGGCGGGCCGGCCGGTCTCGTCGAGGACGATGAACGTCTCGTCGACGCTGCCGTGGTAGCACCAGCTGTGGACCAGGATCCGGGGCCTCCCGGTGATGGCCCGGGCCAGCCGGATGGCCCACCGGTTGGCGTCGGTGGCGGTCAGCGAGAAGCTCCACGTGGGCAGGCCGAAGCGGCGGGCCAGCTCGGCGGCGACCACGGGGCCGTCCTCGGTCGGCATCATCGTGGTGGCCCCTCCGGCCTCGGCGTAGCGGTGCACGACGGCGGCCACCGTCGCCGGCGGCGAGTGACCGGCCATGGCGCCGGTGTCGCCCAGGCAGAAGTCGACCAGCTCGTGGCCGTCGAGGTCGACCACCCGGGCCCCGTGGGCCTCGGCGTGGACCAGCGGGAAGCCACCGGGCGCCTTGGCCATCCACGTCATCGGCACCCCGGCGAAGAGGTGCGCCGCGCCCTCGGCCGCCGCTGCCCGCGACCGCGGGTTCCGCTCGGCGTAGAGCTCCCGCTCCGCCGCCAGCAGCTGGGTCACCCGCCCTCGATCGATCACCGTCCCGGTCACGCCGCCGATGATCCCACCTGCACCGCGACCCCGGGTCCGTTCTGAGCCAGGAGCGGGCCACCGGCGACCGCCTGCTGTCTCAGTGCGGGACGAGACCGTTCTGAGGCGGGAGTGGAACACCCGCGGTCGTGTCCTCTTGCAGCACATCCCTCACGCATGTCGCGGGTCATCCCTCACGGTTGAGCTGTGGGTCACGACCGGTGGGTCATGGCCAGAGAGGAAGTGCCCATGGGATTGCGTCGGCTGGTGGTCGAGGTCGATCCCTCGACG
>DATHEV010000623.1:0-4904 GCA_035318405.1 Iamia sp. | reverse complement strand
CTCCAAGCCGCGCTCATGGCCATGTCGGCCTGGTTCCTCGGCTCGCTCCTGCTCGGGGCGGACTACTCGGTGGTCGGCATCGGCGGGATCGTGGTCCTGCTCCTCACGCTCGTCGCCGTCCGCCTGATCGCCCCCCGCATCGACGAGTAGCCGCACGTCGCTGCTCAGCGGCGGCGGGTCTCAGCGGCGGCGGGTCTCAGCGGCGGCGGGCGGCTCGGGAGGTGGCGGCCAACCGGGCGACCAGGACCTCGAGGACCAGCTCGCCGGGCCATGCCTGGGCCCCCTTCAGGGCCAGATCGGCCTCGGCCAGCAGCCCGATGACCCGGCGGACGCCCGCCGAGCCGAGGGTGCGCGACACGTCGAGGGCCTTGCGGGCGGGGAAGGTCGAGCCCCGGAGACCCAGGACCTCGGCCGCCTCCTTCTCCGAGCGGGCGCCGGCCCCGTCGAGACGCAGCACCCGGCCGTAGTGGCCCTGGAGCGTCGCCATGATCTGGAGCTCGTGGCGTCCACCGCCGTGGAGCATGCGGTGGAGGCGGTCGAGGGCGACGTCGGCCTGGCCCTTGTCGATGGCGTCGGTGAGCTCCCACGGGGGCACGCCGCCGGCCTCGCCCAGCCAGGGGCGGACCTCGTCGACGCCGAGGCGCGACCCGGCGCCGTGCACGCCGACCAGCCGCTCGGCCAGCTCGACGACGGCACCGGCGCCCTCGCCCAGCTGCTGGGCGACCAGGGAGGCGGCAGCCTTGTCGATGCGCAGGTCGTGGGCCTGCATCTGGGCCATCACCCAGGTCTCGCGGTTCTTGGCCGGCGGGTCGGCGTCGACCACCTCGGCGCCGGCGGCCTTGAGCGCCTTGGTGAGCGTGGGCGGCATGTTGCCCAGCCGGGTGCCCGGCTCGGGGCTGCGCTCCCACACGAGGACCAGGTCGGTGGTGTCGAGCGGATCGGCGAGGTAGCCGGTGAGGGCCTTGAGGGCGTCGGCGTTGGGGAACCGGCCCAGGTGACGAGCCACGACGACGCGCCGCTCGGTCAGGAACGGGAGGGTGCTGGCCGCGTCGACGACGGCCTCCAGCTCATAGTCGGAGCCGGCGTGCTCGTCGACCAACAGGCCCCGATCGCCATCGCCCACGAGGGTGTCGATGAGGCCGACGACGACCTCCTCGCGGAGCACGTCGTCGGACCCCTTGATCAGCCGGATCGAGCCCACTCAGCCCTCCCCCGTCGGGGCGCGGCGGGTCCGGTCGACCTCGTGGGCCTGGATGGCCCGGATGACGGTGGCGGCCCGGCGCGCCGGCGGCTGGGCCTCGTCGACCGGCTCGCCGGCGATGGTGGCGATCGAGGCGGCGATGGCGACCGTGACCCGGGGCGGCAGGTCTCCGGGACCGTCCGGGGGCAGGGGGGCGGCGGACACGGTGGCCGACAGTACCGCCCACCGGCCGGGCCCCGACCAGGGCGGGCCGCGCCCCCCGCTCACGGCGCCGGGTCGACGTGGGTGCGCTGGCCGTCGGACGTGGCCACGAGACCGCCGACCCGGATCGAGGACGGTGGGTCGCGTCCCATCCACGCCACCCGGCCGACCCGCGCCCGGTGGCGGGCGGCCCGCTCCTCGTCGCCGGCGGTCGGCCCCGGGCCGACCACGAGGAGATCGATGACGGCGACGCCGGCGAGGCGGAGGCCCTCGAGCGTGGCCGTCGGGCCGGTTCCGGGGGCGATGACGACGACGGTGGCGCCGGCCCGCCAGACCTCGACGCCCGGCGCCGGCAGGGCCCGCACCGGCGGGTGGCGCAGCGCCACCCCCGGCGCGGCGAGGGCGCCGACGGCCAGCACCACGGCCGCGATCCGAACGAGGCGGGGGCGGGCAGCCCGTTCGGCGAGGAGCACGCCGGCCACGGCCACGCTCACCACGCCGACCTCGGCCCACCCGAGCTGGCCGAGCGGGGCGCTCGCTGCCCCGCGGGCCACCCCGGCCAGCCAGTCGAGAGCCAGCCGGGTGGGCAGGTGCAGGACGGCGTCGACCGGTGTCTGGGCCAGCCCCGCCACCAGCCCGGCCGGCAGGCCCCACGTCATCACCAGCGCCGCCGCCGGGGCGGCGAGGACGTTGGCGGCCAGCCCGGACACCGGGACCCCGTCGAAGCTGGCCACGACGAGCGGGGCCACGCCCAGCTGAGCCGAGGCCGACACGGCGACGGGCAGCACGACGGCGGGCGGTCCCGGCAGCACCTCCACCAGCCGGGGTCCGAGCACGAGGATGCCGAGCGTGGCGGCCACCGAGAGGTGGAAGCCGGTCGAGCCGACCAGGAGCGGGTCGACGAGCAGACACCCGGCGACCGCCAGGCCGAGCAGCTGGATGCCGGGGGTCGGCCGGCCCCGGGCTGCCGCCACTGCCGCACCTCCGGCCATGGCGACCGCCCGCAGCACCGAGGGCTCGCCCCGGGTCAGCACGACGAAGAGGGCGAGGAGCACGGCGACGCCCACGACCCGCCAACCGATGGACAGGCGCTGGAGCAGCGGTGCGGCCAACGCCAGGACGAAGGCCACGTTCTGGCCCGACACCGCCAGGAGGTGCGACAGACCCGAGCCGCGGAAGTCGTCCACAAGGGTCGGCGGTTGGTCGCGGTCGTCGCCCAGGACGAGACCGAGGTAGAGCGACCGGCGCTCGTCGCCCAGGTGAGCCGCCCCGGCGGCCAGCAGCCGCCGCAGCCGGTTGGCGATCCGCCAGGGCGGTGCGGCGGCGGCGCCCGGTTCGGCCCGTGCCACGGCGACGGTGCCGGAGACGTGGCGCACGCGCAGCCAGGGAGCGTCGGCGGGCGCCGGTCCGAGCCGGCCCGCCACCCGGACCCGCTCGCCCGCCAGCCGCACGGCCACCACGTCGGCGGCGGCACCGTCGGCCTCGAGCAGGACCAGGCGGCCGTCGAGCCGGGCGATGGCCTCGACCCGGCCGAAGCGGGTCTCGGGATCGCTGACCAGGGTCACCTCGGCGTCGATCGAAGCCCGGTCGGGCGGGGCCAGGCCCGCCTCGGCCCGGGCCCCGAGCGCCGAGGCGGCCAGGGCGGCGGCCACGATCAGCAGGCTCGGGCGGCGGACGGCGACGGCGAGGGCGGCGACGACGGCCGGCACGAGCAGCGACAGCGGGTGGGCGACCACGCACCCGCCCGCCACCGCCGCGGCCAGCACCAGCGCACCGACGGGCGTGAGCGCCCGCTCCTCATCGGGTGCCCCCGGGAGCCCGAGGGCGGCCGACGCCCGGGCCGCGGCGGTGCCCCGGCCGATCATGTCGACTCCTCCGGCCCCGCTCCATGGGGCAGGAGGGCACGCTCGACGGCCGGAACCTGGAGCCGACCCATGCCGCCGCCGAATCGTTCCTGCGCGCTGGTGGACCACCCGTGACCCGCTGCCGCGCAGGAACGAGTCCAGGCGTCCAGATCTGTCACGGCGGCGGCGTTCACACCGTCACCAGAGGGCGGATCTCGGCCAGCTTGGCCTCGCCGATGCCGCGGACGTCGAGGAGGTCCTCGACCGAGGCGAAGCCGCCGTTCTCCTCGCGGAAGGCGACGATGGCGGCGGCGATCGAGGGGCCGACGCCGGGGAGCTCGTCGAGCTCGTCCTCGCTGGCCGTGTTGAGGTCGATGGGGGCGGCGGGAGCCTCGTCGGAGCCCGGGTCGCCGGAGCCGGGCCCCACGGGCGGCACCGTCGGGTCGGCGCCGACCACGGGTGGCGCGTCGCCCTCGCCGATCCGGGGCACGTAGACGCGGGCCCCGTCCGCCAGGGGCGCGGCCAGGTTGATGCGGGCGCCGTCGGCGTCGGGCGCCAGGCCGCCGGCGGCCCGCACGAGATCGTCGACGCGGGAGGCGACGTCGAGGGCGTAGACGCCCGGGCGCACCACCGCTCCGGCGGCGTGCACCACCACCTCGGTGGGCACCGAGGACGACGACGTGGAGGCGGAGGAGGGGGCCGCGGCGGGCGCGGTCGAGCCGTCGGCCTCGGCGGTCGAGGCCATGGGCAGGGTCTCCTCCACGGCCGCCGGGGCGGGACGGAGGAGCCAGGCTCCCGCCAGCAGGGCCACGACGACGGCGGCGATCCAGGCGAGCGCCCGTCCGTCGAGCCCCAGCCGCTGGCGCACCGCATCGACCCACGGCGGCAGCCGGCGCCCCGGCGGTGGCAGATCGAGCCCCGGCGGGCCGTGACCGGACGGACCCAGACCCGGCGGACCCAGACCCGGCGAGCCGAGACCCGGCGGGCCCAGGCCGGGCGGGCTGTGGTCAGGCGAGCCCAGGTCAGGCGGACCCAGACCCGGCGGACTCAGGCCGGGCGGGCCGAGATCAGGTCGGCCGAGTTCCGGTCGGCCGAGGTCGTCGAAGGCGTCGTCGAAGGGGTCGGGTGGGGATGTTGGGGGTCGCGGCACAGGCGCCTCCCGGCATCGGTCGCCGGGCGCGCCGGCGAGATCGGGTGCACGGGGGAAGTGCCGCCCCGGCCGCCGCCGGGTGCGTGGGGGTCACTGTACGCGACCCCTGTGACAGTGGGGCCGGCAGCCCCGACGACGTCGTTCCGTGTGCGGGTTGATGCCGCAAACGGTCGAACCCGCACACAGAACGGCGGGGTCAGTCCACCGGGGGGAGGTCGGGGCGGCGGGCGCGCCACTCGGCTTCGACCTCGAAGCCGATGCGGCGGTAGGCGGACCAGTGGGGCCAGCCCCGCAGGCGGAGCCCGAGGTAGTCGCCCATGTAGCGGCGGAGGAAGCCGACGACGCCGCGCTCGGCCCACTGGCGGACGTGCTCCTCCTCGTGACGCAGCAGACGCTCGCTCGATGCGGCGCGACGCCGGACCGACACCACCGGCCCGATGGTGATCGCCGCCGCGCCGGGCGGCACCGGCCCACCGACCCAGATCCAGTAGCCGTCGGCCCGGCGGAT
>DATHEV010000622.1:0-5747 GCA_035318405.1 Iamia sp. | reverse complement strand
GAGCGGGTCGCCGTCCTCGCCCAGGGTCATGTCGACGAAGCCGTACTCGGCCGGGTAGACGGTGGCCGAGAACAGCCGCCGGTCGAGCCGGATGCGCCCGGTGGCGTGGTCGAGCTCGTACTTGTTGCGGGTCCCCCGGGGGATCTCGACGACGACGTCGATGCGCTCCATGACCCGATCCTGGCAGGCCAGCCCTCCCCCCGGCATCCCGCTGGGGACCGCCAGGGGGCAGCAGTAGGGTGCGCCGATGGAGTTCCGCCGGATCACGGGCCTGCCCCCGTACGTCTTCACCATCATCGACGGGTTGAAGGTGGAGGCCCGGCGAGCCGGCCAGGACGTGATCGACCTGGGGTTCGGCAACCCCGACCTGCCGTCGCCCCCCGTGGCCGTCGAGAAGCTGGCCGACGCCGCCCGCAACCCCCGCAACCACCGCTACTCGTCGAGCCGGGGCATCCCCAAGCTGCGCGAGGCGGTGGCCGACCTCTACATCCGGCGCTTCGGCGTAGCGCTCGACCCCGAGCGCGAGATCCTGGCCACCATCGGCGCCAAGGAGGGCTTCAGCCACCTCATGTGGGTGCTGCTCGGCCCGGGCGACTCGGCCCTCGTGCCGGCGCCGTCGTATCCCATCCACATCTGGGGTCCGCTGTTCGCCGGGGCCGGGGTGCAGTACATCCCCATGGGCGGCGCCGACCGCGACCTCATCGGCGAGATCACCGAGGCCATCGACAGCTCGTGGCCCCGCCCCCGCGTCATCGTCGTCTCCTTCCCCCACAACCCCACCACCACGTGCGTGGACCTCGACTTCTTCCAGCGGCTGGTCGACCTGGCCAAGGAGAAGGAGATCGTCATCGTCCACGACAACGCCTACGCCGAGCTGGGCTTCGACGGCTACCAGCCGCCCTCGATCCTCCAGGCCGAGGGGGCCAAGGACGTCGCCGTCGAGCTGTACTCGATGACCAAGTCGTTCTCGATGGCCGGCTGGCGGGTCGCCTACCTGGTGGGCAACGCCGAGATCGTGGCCGCCCTCCAGAAGCTCAAGTCGTACCTCGACTACGGCGCCTTCCAGCCCGTGCAGATCGCCGCCACCGTCACCCTCAACGAGGACCAGGACCACCCGGCCGAGGTCCAGAAGGTGTACCAGAAGCGGCGCGACACCCTCTGCGACGGGCTGGCCCGCATCGGCTGGGAGATGACCCCGCCGCAGGGCACCATGTTCGCCTGGGCGCCGATCCCGGAGCCCTACCGCGAGATGGGCTCGGTCGAGTTCTGCTCGTTCCTCGTGCGCGAGGCCCACGTCGCCACCTCGCCCGGTGTCGGCTTCGGCCCTGGCGGCGAGGGCTTCTGCCGCTTCGCCCTCATCGAGAACGAGCAGCGCATCGGCCAGGGCATCCGCAACCTCAAGCGAGCCCTCACCAAGCTCGGCTGACCTGATGCCGGCGGGCGAGATGCCCCGTCCGGGGTCCGAGCCGCCCCTGGCGGACCGGTGGCTGGCCGAACGGGCCGCACTGATGGAGGGCGGGCCGGCGCAGCGCATGGTCGCCCGGGGTGACCGGCAGGAGATCGACGTCGCCGGTGGTCCGCCCAAGCCGGGGCAGAAGGGGTACCTGTTCGACGTCCTGATGGACGAGCTCCTCGGCGATCGGTACCCGGCCCGTCCGCCCGTGCGACGGGTGGAGGTGGCGCTCTACCCGTTGGGGTCGGTGGCCGGCGACCTGCCCCTGGTCATCGCCCTCTTCGCCGACGAGGGCGTGGTCGAGGCGCTGGAGGCCCAGGACGGCGAGGCCGACGTCCGTGGCGACGTGGCGCCCGGCAGGGGGTTGGTCCTCGTGCTCGACGACGGGACGACCGTCGGCTGTGTCGGACCGGCGTCACCGCCGCCCGCCGTCCTCGCCCGACGGCGGTACGGCCTGCGCTAGGCGGGGGAGGGGCTGGGGGCGCCGAGGATGCCGCCCATGCAGAAGCGCACGGCGGCGTCGATGACCGGGGTCGGGTCGCTGTCGGGGTCGGCGTGGATCAGCGAGGCGCACAGGTGCTGGGTGACGCCGACGACCGAGCGGGCCAGCAGGTCGGGGTCGGCCTCGGGGATGCGGCCCTCGTCGATGGCCCGGGCCAGGGGGGCGGCGGCGTCGGCGGCGGCGATGTCCTCGCCCTTGCGGAGCCCCTCGGTGAAGCGCTCCTCGGTGGCGGCGAAGCGGATGAGGGTGACGAGGTCGCGGTGGTCGGCCATCCACTCCATGCCGGTCCGGATGCCCCGCTCCATCTGCTCGACGGGGTCGTCGATGCCGGCGATGGCGTCGCGCTGGACCCGGCGGCGGGCCTTCTGCCCCGACCGCAGGATCTCGGCCAGCAGGGCCTCCTTCGACGGGAAGTACCAGTAGAAGACGCCCTTGCCCACGCCGACGGCCTCGACGACGTCGGCCACCGAGGTGGGGTGGTAGCCGTCCTTGGCGAAGAGCCGGGTGGCGACCTCGAGGATCTGGCGCCGGCGCTCCTCGCCCCGCGCCGTCAGCCGGCGGTCCTCGGCCGGGGCCGCCTTGGTCGGGGCGTCGCTCTCCACGGACGGAGGCTACCGCCTTGACCGATCAGTCAAGGTGACCCGCCGCACGGGAGGGGGCAAGACGACCACCAGGAACAACACTCCCGTCCCCCGGTCGAAACACCGAGTTCACACGCTCTCCGTAGGTTCCCCCGCATGGAGACCTACGTCGTGCGTGTGTGGCTCCCCGACCGACCGGGCGCCCTCGGTGCGGTGGCGAGCCGCATCGGGGCCGTCCGCGGCGACGTCGTCGGCATCGACATCCTCGAGACCGGTGACGGCGTGGCCGTCGACGAGCTGGTCGTCCGGCTGCCCCAGGGCTCGCTGGTCGACCTGCTGGTCAACGAGATCCAGGAGGTCGACGGGGTCACCGTCGAGGACGTGAAGGCGGCCGACGCCACCAGCCGCGACCCCCGGCTCGACGCCCTCGAGACGGCGGCCATGATCTGCGGGGCCGACACCATGGACGAGCTGCTGCGGGCCCTCGTGGTCCATGGCAGCCGCACCCTCGGCGCCGAGTGGTCGGCGGTCGTCGACCTGGCCAGCGGCCAGGTCCGGGCCACCGCCGGGCCCACCCCGACCGAGGCCTGGCTCTCGGCCTTCGTCACCGGTGCCCGCGCCGGGGGCGACGACCACCAGGCCATCGGCGGCGCCGATGTCGCCTGGGCCCCGCTCCCCGGCGTCGACCTGGCCCTGGTGGCCGGGCGGGCGGGCACGCCGTTCCGGGCCAAGGAGCGCCGGCAGGTCGCGGCCTTGGCTCGCGTGGCCGGCACCCGGGCCCGCGAGGTCGGCCGCGCTCGCTCGATGCGGGCCCACCCGAGCGTCAGCAGCACGCCCTGACCCCCTCATCCGACGACGACAGGAAGCCACCCGCGATGAAGAGCCTCCCGCCCACCAACACCCTCGTGAAGCGGGGCCTGGCCCGACCCGCCGCCCCCAAGCCGGCCTGCCCGGCCCTGGCCCGCCGCGGCCGCTGGTCGCCCCCGGCGCCCCAGGGCTGAGCCACCCGTTCTGTGTGCGGGTTGATGCCGCAAACGGTCGAACCCGCACACGGAACAGTGTTCAGCCCGGCGGTTCCCAGGAACGGGAGCGGGTGACGGCTTCGAGCCAGCGGGCGTGGTCGGCGTCGGCGGTGGTGCGGTCGGCGGTGGGGGCGACGGGATCGTCGCCGGACCACAGCTCGGCCAGCTCGTCGGTCGAGCCCCACACCCCCTCGGCCAGCCCGGCCAGGTAGGCGGCGCCCAGCGCCGTGGTCTCGGGGACGGTGGCCCGCGTGACCGGGACGCCGAGCTGGTCGGCCTGGAGGCGGAGCAGCAGGTCGGCGGCCGAGGCGCCGCCGTCGGCCCGCAGCTCGGCCACGGGGTGGCCCGAGGCGGCCGCCATGGCGTCGACCACGTCGCGGGTCTGGAAGGCCATGGCCTCGACCACGGCCCGGGCGATGTGAGCCCGGGTCGTGCCGCGGGTGAAGCCGACGAGGAGGCCCCGGGCGTAGGGGTCCCACCACGGGCTCCCGAGGCCGGTGAAGGCGGGGACGAGGTAGACGCCGTCGGTCGACTCGACCGTCTCGGCCAGCGGCCCGACCTCGGCCGCCTCCTTGATGAGGCCGAGCCCGTCGCGGAGCCACTGGACGGCCGAACCGGTCGAGAAGATGGCGCCCTCGTAGGCGTAGTCGGTGCGCCCCGCCGCCCCACCGGAGCCGCCGAGCGTCCAGGCCACGGTGGTGAGGAGGCCGTCGACCGGCTCGGGGCACTCGGTGCCCACGTTCATCAGGACGAACGAGCCGGTGCCGTAGGTGTTCTTGGTCATCCCGGGGGCGAAGCAGGCCTGGCCGAAGAGGGCCGCCTGCTGGTCGCCGGCGATGCCGCTGATGGGGATGCCGGCGGGCAGGCCGGTGGCGCCCACGGTGAGGCCGAAGCGCCCCGACGAGGGGCGGACCTCGGGCAGCGCCGAGCGGGGGACCGAGAACAGGTCGCACAGCTCGTCGGACCAGGCCAGCGTGCGGATGTCGTAGAGCATCGTGCGGCTGGCGTTCGACGGCTCGGTGGCGAAGACGTTCCCGCCGGTCAGGTTCCAGAGCAGCCAGGAGTCGACGGTGCCGATGCACAGGTCGGGCCCCGTCGGCACCCCGCCCTCGGTGAGCAGCCACTCGACCTTGCTGGCCGAGAAGTAGGGGTCGAGCACCAGGCCGGTGGCCGGGCGCACCGTGTCGAGGGCGCCCTGGTCCCGCAGCTCGTCGCAGCGGGCCGCGGTGCGGCGGTCCTGCCACACGATGGCCCGGTGGTGGGGGCGACCGGTCCGCCGGTCCCACGCCACCACCGTCTCGCGCTGGTCGGTGATGCCGAGGGCGGCGACCGGCTGCTGGAGGTCGGTGATGAGCCGGCTGGTGACCGCCACCATCGCCGACCAGATCTCGGAGGCGTCGTGCTCGACCCACCCGGGCCGGGGGAAGTGCTGGGTGAGCTCCTGGTACCGGAAGCCGACCGGCGTCCCGGTCTCGTCGACGGCGAAGGCGCGGACACCGGTGGTGCCGGCGTCGAGGGCGATCACGACTGCCATGGGCCGGACCGTAGGCGCCGGAGCGCCGGCCTCGGGGCCACCTGGCCGCCGGTAACGTGGACCGATGCGACTCGGCGTGCTCACGAGCGGGGGCGACTGCCCCGGCCTGAACGCCGTGATCCGGGCCGTGGTCCGCAAGGTCGAGCGCGACCTCGACGGCACCATCATCGGCTTCCGCGACGGCTACATGGGGCTGATGGAGGACCGCTACGAGGTCCTCACCGTCGATCGCTGCCGGGGCATCCTCCCGCGGGGCGGCACGATCCTGGGCACCAGCCGCCACCAGCCCTACGCCGTCGAGGGCGGCGTCGAGATGGTCCGCCGCACGATGTCGAAGCGGGGCCTCGACGGCCTCGTCGTCATCGGGGGCAACGGCAGCCTGGGGGCGGCGCGCGACCTCCAGCTCGACGGCGTCAACACCATCGGCGTGCCCAAGACCATCGACAACGACCTGGGTTGCACCGAGGTCACCTTTGGCTTCGACACCGCCGTCACCACCGCCACCGAGGCCATCGACCGGCTCCACACCACGGCCGAGTCCCACGACCGCGTCATGCTGGTCGAGGTGATGGGCCGCCACGTGGGCCACATCGCCACGTGGAGCGGGATCGCCGGCGGGGCCTCGATGATCCTGGTGCCCGAGGAGCCCTTCGAC
>DATHEV010000621.1:0-10822 GCA_035318405.1 Iamia sp. | reverse complement strand
TCCTCGAGACGGCCACGGTCGACACCGACGGCGACGGCATCGCCGACGTGCAGGTCGTCGATCTCGGCACCGGCCCCTTCCAGGGCTCCTGACCCACTCGCGGTCGGGCTGGACACCTCCTAGGCGGAGCGGGTGAGGGCGGCGACCTCGTCGTCGCCCACCCCGGTGGCCTCCACCAGCTCGTCGAGGGCCGCTCCGAGGCCCTCGGCGAGCTGGTCCACGTCGGGGAGCACGTCGGGGCAGGCGAGCAGCCCGAAGTCGAGGCTGTCGCGGTAGCTCATCACCGTCATGTTGAGCCCGCCGCCCTCGGCGATCGGGCCGATGGGGAAGTTGGCGACCATGCGGGCGCCGATGGAGTACAGCGGGAACGACGGGCCGGGGATGTTGGAGATGGTGACGTTGAACAGCGGGCGGTGCCGGTCGGCGATCCGTGTCCGGCTGTAGAGACGGGCGGCCCGGCCGGCGACGGCGGGGGCGGCGAACTCGGCCCAGTCCCCCAGGGTGTCGGCCCCGATGGCCTTGAGCTGCTGCTTGACCCCGGCCATCGAGGCGTGGATGGCCTCCAGCCGGTCGAGGGGATCGTCGACGTCGGTGGCGAGCGACGCCAGCATCGAGCTGACCTGGTTGCCCAGGGCGTCACGCTGGTCGTCGCTGCGGACCGAGACCGGGACCATGGCCACCAGCGGCTTGTCCGGCAGCTCGTCCCGATCGTCGAGGTAGCGCCGCAGGGCCCCGGCGCACATCGCCAGGACGACGTCGTTGACCGTCGTGCCGGTGGCGTTCTTGACCGCCTTGGCCCGGGGCAGCGAGAGCGAGGTGAAGGCGTACGACCGGCGCCCGGTGATGGCGGTGTTGAACGAGGTCCGCGGGGCGCCGAAGGGCGAGGGTGGTGGCGCCAGACGGGGCGCCTCGCCGTCGCGGCGCCGCAGGGCCAGGGCCGTGCCCGGGAGGCGGGCCGCCGCCTTGGCCAGGCGGAAGGGCTGGCGGGCCAGCGAGCTGGCCGCGTAGCTCAGCAGCTCGACGTCGCTCGGCACCCGGTCGGGCTCCCACGGCTCGGCCGGAACGTGCTCGGCCACCTCGGGGGCGAGGTCGAGCAGGGCGACGGTGAGCTCGTTGCCCGAGGCCCCGTCGATGGCTGCGTGGTGGACCTTCGACAGGCAGGCGACGTTCCCGGACTCGAGGCCCTCGATCACCCACACCTCCCACAGGGGACGGGAGCGGTCGAGGGGCTGGGCGACGAGCCGGCCCACGAGGGTCGCCAGCTGCTCGTCGGTGCCCGGCGTCGGCAGCGCCGTGGCCCGGATGTGGAAGTCGATGTCGAAGTCCGGGTCCTCGATCCACAGCGGGTGGTGCAGCCCGAGCGGCACCTGCGCCAGCCGGCGCCGGAACGGCGGCGCGAGGTGGAGCCGCTGGCCGTACACCTCCTTGACCCGCTCCAGGGTGACGCCGCCGTCGACGTCGGTCGGGTCGAGGATCATCAACCCGGCCACGTGCATGTGAGACGACGGGGTCTCCAGGTACAGGAACGAAGCATCCAACCCGGTGAGCCGCTGCATCCCCGTGGCCTACCACCCGGTGAGGCACCCCCGCTCGGGTCTCCCGACGGGATCGGGCGGGCGTCGGCACTGCGCGGCCGTAGGCACAGATCAGACACTTCCGCCGGGGTGGTCCGTCGCGGCCGTCGGGCCCTGGCGGGTGCACCGCCGCTGGGTCACCAGCTCGGGCCGCCAGACCGTCGGCCGCCGGCTGCGACGCCGGATCCTCGGCTCGGCCGCCCCGGGCTTCGAGATCGACGACCTCGACCTCTCCTTCGACTTCGAGGACATCCTCTTCGGCTCGATCAAGTGGATCGTCAAGATCGTGCTGATCCTGCTGATCGTGCCGGTGGTGCTCGTCGTCGTGCTGCTGGTCGGCCTGGTCGAGACCATCGTGCGCGTGGGGCTGCGGCGCCGTGGGCCGTCGACGGCTTCGGGCGCGACGGCACCCAGGTCCGGTGGCGGGCGCCCAGCCTCCGGCGGGCCCGCGACCGGCGCGACGAGATCCGGGTCGCCCTCGCCGCCGGCGGCGCCCCCCAGGGCGGCGACATCAGGTCCGGGCCCGGCTGACCGGGCCCGTCTCCGGCAGGGTCAGCCCTCGGGGAGGACCGGAGCCGACAGGCGCGTCCGGTGGCCCCCGTGGCGCGGGTGGCGGCCCATGTCGGGGTCGTAGGCGACCCACCGGTCGCGGCCCCGCGACTTGGCCTCGTACAGGGCCAGGTCGGCGGCATCGAGCAGCCCGATCCGGCCGTCGCTCTGCTCGCTGGTGGCGACGCCCACGCTCACGCTGAGCGCCACGAAGGGCCCGTCGCCCCCGCCCACGGGCTCGGCGAAGGCAGCGCAGATCCGCGCCGCGAGGGCCTCGGCGGCGGCCGGGTGGGGGACGGTCCCGGTCACCACGAACTCGTCGCCTCCGAGGCGGGCCACGGTGTCGTCGTCGCGCGCCGCCGCCCGGAGGCGCTCGGCCACCTCGGTCAGCACGATGTCGCCGGCGCGGTGCCCGAAGGTGTCGTTCACGTCCTTGAAGTGGTCGACGTCGACGTAGAGGGCGGCGAGCTGCTCGCCGTGCCGGGAGGCGACGGTGGCGGCCTGGGTCATCCGGTCCTCGAGGAGCGCTCGGTTGGGCAGCCCGGTCAGGGCATCGTGGGCCGCCTGGTGCGAGGCCACCTCCAGCGCCAGCACGCGGTCGGTCACGTCGCGGGTGTTGATCACGAACCCGGCGACGGCGGGGTCGTCGAGCCGGTTCGTCATCGTCGCCTCGACCCAGCGCCACGAGCCGTCGGCGTGGGCGAAGCGGAACTGGGCGGTGACGCTGCCGCCCGGCATCTCGCTGAGGGTCGCACCCAGCTCGACGACGCCGTCGACGTCGTCGGGGTGGACGTCCTCGTGGAGCGGGCGACCGGTCAGGGTGGCCGGGTCGTAGCCGAGGACGGTGCGGTAGGCGGGCGAGGCGTAGACCAGCTCACCCGACCCGTCGATGATGGCGATCAGGTCGCAGCCGTGCTCGACCATGGCCGTGAACCGGGCCTCCGAGGCGGCCAGCGAGGCGGTGGCGGCGTGCTCGTCGCTGACGTCGAGCATCTGCACCAGGAAGTGCGACGGCGCTCCGGACCCGGTCCGGACCAGATGCACGTTGAGCCGGGCCCAGATCTCGTGGCCATCGCGGTGGCGGTACCGCCGGTCGATCTCGTAGCCCTCGATCTCCCCGGCGAGCAGCTGCTGCACCTGGGTCTCGTCCCGCACCATGTCGTCCTCGTGCCGGATCGTGTCGAAGGTGGCGTCGACGAGCTCGCCCTCGCCGTAGCCCACGCTGCGGCTCATGGCCCGGTTCACCCGGACGAAGGTCCCCTCCAGCGACACCAGCGCCATGCCGATCGGGGACCCGTCGAAGATCAACCGGACCTGGTCCTCGCTGGCCCGCAGCCGCCGGCGCAGACGGGTGCGGCCCTGCTGCCGACGCCAGGACACCAGCCCGAGCACACCGGCCGCGACCGCACCGCCGGCCGTCACGAGCAGGTGACGAGCCGACGCGTCCGCGGGTCCTGGTCGCTCCACCTCCACCTAACCCATGTCGGCCCGGGGCCAGTGGAACTGAGGGGGGAGAAGGGTGAGCCCGACCCGCCGACGAGCGGCGCGGCCGCTCAGCGAGGCCGGGACAGGCTCGGGCCGACGTCGCTGACGAGCAGGTCCATCAGGCTCTCGGCCGTCCGGGGCCGGCCCAGGAGGAACCCCTGCGCCCGGGTGCAGCCCAGGGAGAGGAGGCGCTCGGCCTGACAGCGGTGCTCGACGCCCTCGGCCGTGACCTCGAGGTCGAGGCGGTGGGCCATGTCGACGATGGCGGCGACGACGGCGCTGTGGTCGTCGTCGCCCATCTCCACCAGCGGGTCGATGAACGACTTGTCGACCTTCAACCCGTCCACCGGGAAGGCGGCGAGGTAGCTGAGCGACGAGAAGCCGGTGCCGAAGTCGTCGAGGGCCAGCGAGACCCCGAGGTCCTTGAGGGCGCTCAGCGTGGCCGCCGCCCGGTGCGGATCCTCGACCAGCACCGACTCGGTGATCTCCAGGGTGAGCCGCGACGCCGGCAGGCCCGTGTCCCGCAGCACCCGCTCGACCGTGGCCACCAGGCCGGGCTCGTGCACCTGGCGGGCCGACAGGTTGACGTTCATCGTGAGGCGCCGGTCGGTCGGCCAGGCCGCCGCCGCCCGGCACGCCCGCTCGAGGACGGCCCGACCGAGGGCGACGATCAGGTCGCTCTTCTCCTCGGCCAGGGCGATGAACGCCCCCGGCTGGAGCACGCCCCGGGTGGGGTGGCGCCAGCGGACCAGGGCCTCGGCCCCGACGACGTCGCCGGTGGCCAGGTCGAAGATCGGCTGGTACTCGTTGATGAGCTCGTCGGTGTCGAGGGCACGGTGCAGGTCCTCGCGCAGGGCGAGGCGGTCGATCGCCGCGCTCAGCATCCCCTCCTCGAACAGGGCGTAGCGGCCCTTGCCCGCCCGCTTGGCCTCGTACATGGCCAGGTCGGCGTTGCGCATGACCTGCTCGGCCGACTCGCCACCGCCGCTCACGACGATGCCGACGCTCGCCGCCACGGTGACCCCGTCGTCCAGCTCGACGGCGATGGGACGGCGCAGCGCCCCGAGGATGGCATCGCCGACGCAGCGGGCGTCGGCCACGGTGACGGGCGCGGCCATCAGCACGGCGAACTCGTCGCCGCCGAGACGGGCGCAGGTGTCCTCGGGCCGGGCCGCGGCCGACAGGCGCTGGGCCACCTCGCGCAGGAGCCCGTCGCCGGCGATGTGGCCGAGAGCGTCGTTGACCATCTTGAAGTCGTCGACGTCGATGAACAGCACGCCGCTGGGCCCAGCGCCCTCGGTGTCGACCAGAGCCAGCTCGAGGCGGTCGAGGAACAGCGTCCGGTTGGCCAGCCCGGTCAGCGGGTCGTGGGTCGCCTGGTGGGCCAGCTCCTCGGCGAGGACCCGGCGCTCGGTGACGTCGCGGTAGTTGACGACGATGCCACCGATGTCGGGATCGTCGACCAGGTTCGTGGCGCAGGCGTCGACCCATCGGTACTCACCGTCGGCGTGGAGGGCCCGGATCTGGCCCGCCGCAGACCCTCCGGGTTCGGCCAGGGCGCCGGCGAGGATGTGCTCGCCGGCGGCGTGGTCGTCCGGGTGCACGAAGGCGAAGCCCGAGGCTCCCTGGCGCTCGCCCTGGGCGAAGCCCAGGACCGACTGGGCGGCGTCGCTCTCGAAGAGGAGCCGGCCGTCGGCGGCGACGATGCAGACGGCGTCGAGGGAGTGCTCGATCAGGGCCCGGAAGCGCCGCTCGCTGGCGGCCAGCGTGGCGAGCGCCCGGTCGTGCTGCTCCTCGGCGATGCGCCAGAAGGCGACCTGGGCGGCGCACGCGGCCAGCACGAAGGCGGCGTGGATCAGCGCCCACTCCACCGGCGAGGCGTAGGCGGCGCGGTGGTCGTAGACGGCCTCCGGCGCCAGCACGCCGATGACGCCGTGGTGCAGGCCCACGAAGGCGATGGCCACGAGGAAGGGGACCCAGTGCTGGTAGAGGGCGATGACCGTCACCATCACGAAGAAGTGGAAGTGGGCCTCGATGGCCCCGCCGGACAGGTGGACCAGCAGGGCCGAGCAGACCATGAGGCCGACGGCCGAGATCGCCGCCCGGGCCGTCGGGCCGAGCACGGCGGACTGGACCGAGGCGAAGACGAGGAGGGCCAGCACGGCGACCTCGGCGACGAGGTGCCCCAGCGGCGCCCCCCGCACCAGGCCGAAGACGAACAGCCCGACCACGTGACCGCAGAGGATCCGGGTGACCAGACGCTGGCGGGCGGCGGTTGCCTCGGGCGTCGCCGTGTCGCCACGGGGCAGCGCGGCGCGCAGGCGGTGGAACGCGCTTCGTTCGGCGCCCTGCCCCTCTGTTCCTCCAGCTCGTTCAGCGCCCGCGGCCACGTCCCGTTCCGTTTCGTCACGCGCCGACTGATCGGCTGCCGACCCATCGGTCGGTCTTCTGCGACGTTGAGTGTGAGCGCAACCAGTGACATCAATGATGCACCCGGTGACCATCTGCACTCAGCGACCAGGAGGACTAGTTTGCGGTGTTGCTGACAGGCATCGGGAGGATCAAGACCATGGCCAACGGCTTCATGACCGCCTACATCTCGCCCCAGTCATCGGCTCAGCTCCAGGGTCTCGCCGCCCTGCGCAACCCCGACGGCACCCCGATGATCGACGTGGTGTGCCTGTTCGCCGGCAACTACGCCGCCGACCAACCTCCCTACCTCCGGGCCGAGAACAACGACCCGCCGACCACGAAGCCGCTCAACGACAACATCCAGAACGTGCTCGACGACGGGTCGGTCGAGGTCCTCCAGAGCCAGGGGATCAAGGTGCTGCTCACGGTCATGAACGGCCACGCGCCGGTGGGCTGGTCGGAGTTCACCACCGAGACCGACGCGCAGGCCTTCGCCCAATACCTCAAGACCGACATCGTGGATGCCTACAGGTTGGACGGCATCGACATCGACGACGAGTACAGCAGCGGCACCCCCAACGACACCTCGCTGGCCATGGTCACCACCCTGATGCGCCAGCTCATGCCGACCGCCCTGATCACCAAGGCACTGTGGCAGGACATCAGCACGTTCCAGGCGGACTGGAACGGCAACACCCTCGGGGCCAACCTCGACGACGGCTGGGAGATGAGCTACGGCGGCGACCCCCAGTACCGCCTGCCCCAGTACACGCCGTACATGTCCTCGGCCAAGCTCTCGCTCGGGTTCTCGCCCGGCAACCCGTCGAACGATCCCGCCGCCGACATCGCCTGGCTGAAGGCGAACGGCTACATGGGGGCGATGGTCTTCGAGTGCGAGTCGACGGCCGGCATGCAGCTGCTCGAGACCCTGGCCACCGACTGGAGCAGCTGACCGGTCGCTCTAGAGCCAGCCGCGCTTGCGGAACTGGCGGTAGAGGGCGGCGCAGGCCACCGCGATGGCGGTGAGGACGACGAAGTAGCCGTAGCGCCAGCGCAGCTCGGGCATGTGGTCGAAGTTCATGCCGTAGACGCCGGCGACCGCCGTGGGCAGGAGGGCGATGGCGGCCCACGCCGAGATCTTGCGCATGTCCTCGTTCTGGCGCACGGCCACCTCGGCCTGGCGGACGGCGACGCGCGCCAGGTTGGCTTGCAGCACGTCGGTCAGCAGCCGGTCGTGGCCCTCGATGGCGTCGCCCGCCCGCATGAGGTGGTCGTGCACGTCGCGGAACGAGTGGGCCAGCGCCGGGTCGATCCCCGGGACCGCGCCCTTCGCCAGACGTTCGAGCGCGGGCGCCAGCGGCACGACCGAGCGGCGGAACTCGGCGATCTCCCGCTTCAGCTTGTAGATGCGCTCGGAGTGGTCGGCCTCGCCGGAGCCAAAGACCTGGGCCTCGATCTCGTCCACGTCGTCGTCCACCAGCTCGATGACCTCCTCGTAGCCGTCGACGACGAGGTCGGCCGCCCGGTAGAGGACGGTCGACGGGTTGCAGGCCAGGGTGCCGAACCCGTCGTCGAGCTCGGCCCGGACCCGCCCGAGGACGGTGCTCTCGCCGTGGCGGACCGTCACGACGAACGTCGGGCCGACGAACAGCGCCATCTCGCTGACCTCGACGATCTCCTCGTGGTCGATGTAGTCGACCGGCTTGAGCACCACGAAGACGACGTCGCCGTACACCTCGAGCTTCGGGCGCTGGTGGGCCGTGATGGCGTCCTCGACGGCGAGGGGCGGCAGGTCGAACTCGTCGGCGACCTGCGCGACCTCCTCGGCCGTGGGCTGCTGGAGCCCGATCCACACGAAGCCGTCGTCGGTCTGCCGGGCCGTCTGCGCCGCCCGCTCGAGCGGCAGCCGCCCACCCTCCCGCTGCCCACCGCGGTAGACGGCGCAGTCGCCGATCTTGGCGTCGATGGTCGGATCGAGCACTCGATGCGATCGCCGCACGGGCTCGATCGCCGGCCGCGCCGTCGGCAGCTCGAGCGCCGGCCGCACCGACCCCTCCCACCACGCCCTGATCCGACCCGATCCCACGCCCCGCACCCTAGAGACGTTGACCCCTCAGCACCTGGAGCCCCGTATCCTCGGGGGCTCGGGCGACGACGACCAGTCCTCGTCGGTGGTGCTCGAACTGCTCACCACTGATCAGGCGACGACCTCGTCACCGCCAGCGGTAGGCCGCGAAGTAGAGGCAGTGGTCCGAGGCCACACCGCAGCGGATGTCGGCCACGCCGAAGGCCCCCATGTACTGGAGACCGAGCGCCCAGGTGTGGTCGATCTTGACACCGCGGATCTGGCCCCCACCCTGGGTGCAGACGGGGGCGCCGCCCTGCAAGGTCCGACGGTCGTCGTTCCAGGCGTAGCAGGTGTCGTCGCCCTCGTCCCACGACCCACGCCACGGTGAGGTGGAGTACCCACTGGAGTGGCGCGGGCGAAGGTTGAAGTCGCCCCCCACCATGTTGGCGATCGGGCCCGGAGGGATGACGTTCAACCGGAGGTTCTCCGACTGCAGGTAGGCGATCGAGTAGTTCTGGGGATCGGAGAACATGTGGGTGGAACAGGACCGCCAGGTCACGCCGTTGGTGCTCCCCCGGATGCAGGCCCACCCGTGGGTGCTGCTCCCCGGGTGGTGGTTGCCGTTCCAGACGGTCCCGGGGTAGCGGGTCCAGGCCACGGTGTGGAGATCGTCACCTCCCGAGCAGCTCGTGGCGTCCCTGACCTGCGCGACGTTGAACTGCCCGTAGCCGTAGGCGTTGATGCCAGCCTGGAGGTTTCACAGGGCGGTCGAACACACCTCCTGGCCCATCATCATCAGCGGCCGATCGTGTTCGGCGACGTAGCGCAGGCCTCCCCAGGCGGTGTGCTGGATGTTGTGCGTCGCCACGAACACGACCTCGCCGCTGTCCCCCGGCGCGGCGGACGCCGCCGGCACCCCGCCGAGCAGCGCCGCGGTCGTGACGGCCACCGCGGCGACCAGTCGGACGACGACCTTGATGGCGGCTCCCCCTCGCGTCCTGCGGTCCATCAGCTCGAGACGACCCGGGTGACCGCGGTCGGCGGGCCGTCCTCGGTCGCGGGCTCCCCGTAGGACGTCGCCAGGGCGAGCAGGTGCTCGTCCACCACCACCGGGTGCGCCGGCGGATCGAGCAACGGATACGTCTCCCCCGCTGCGCTCCACGGGCCGTCCCCGGTCAGGGACCAGGGCACCAGGCCCTCGCCCTCCGGCACCCAGAGCACGAGCTGCGGCGGTGAGCTCTGCAAGCGGAGGCCGGGGACGTCGGCGGCGCCGTCGGGCAGCGGGAGCTCCTGGCGCTGCAGGACCCCGCTGTCGTCGACGGCGAGGACCTCCACGACCCCCTCCTGCACCGGACCCAGCACGCCGCGGCCCGGCAGGCACTCCACGGGGCCGAAGGTGTCCTGATCCAGGCCCTCCGGCAGGGCGAGGGGCTGGCTGCCACCGTCGCGGACGGACCAGGCCGAGAGGGGTTGCTCCGGAACGGCTCGTCCGGGCGTCCCCGGTGGCGGGGCCGTCGTCGCCACCACGAGGAAGGACCCGTCGTCCACGGCGCAGGCGCGCCCGAGGTTCGCGTCGCGGAGCACGACGTCAGCCAGGCTGGCGACCTCGCCGGAGCCGAGGTCGATGGTCGACACCGAGCCCGCCGCGGTTCGCACCAGCGCCTGGTCGCCCGTTCCGCCCAGCAGGAACGCCTTGCCGTCCTCAGCCGCCGGCGCCTCGGCGACCTCGCGCCACGTCGACGTCGTGGTGTCGAGGTGACGGACCACCCGGCGCATCGTCGCCACGCCGCACACCTGGTCGCTCGAGTAGAAGTCGATGTCCGAGACCAGCTCGAGGTCGACCTCGGGGCACTCGGCGCCGAACACGTAGACGTCGGTGCCGGCCGACCAGGCACTCGGGTAGACCAGCGGCGGGCGATCGGTGTCGGCCGCCTGGGTCCGCTCGTCGTCTGCGACCCAGGTCGCCACGACCTGCCGGCCGGCCTGGGCCGAGGCGGCGGTGTCGATGGCGATGGCGCCGACGTCGTCGAGGGATGCGAGCACGGCGGTGTCGGCCGACGAGACCTCGAGGTCGACGAGCGACTCCGCTTCGGCGGCGTCCTCCTGCCCCGACGTCACGTCCTCGCCGGAACCGCACGAGGCGACCGCGGGCAGCACCACGACCAGAGCAGCGACCATCCAGGTTCGTCCCCGGCGTGGCGTCGACAACAGCTGCATCGGTGCCCCCCCGCCTGTGACGTTCGTCATGCTACCGGCGAAGGTCGATGTGTCAACGTCAGCCAGCTCCCGCCGACCCCTGAGCCCGACGGACGGCTCCCGCGAGCCTGCTCAACGCCCTGCGGCGGCTCCGGGCGGAGTGCGCTGTGGGAGGTCGAGCAGCTCGTAGAGCTTCGTGAGGAAGCCGTGGCGGCGGATGAGGACTGCGTCGTGGTCGTCGACCTTGGCGGTGTCGAGCACCGACACCGACAGGTCGTGGGTGGGATCGCAGAACGCGAAGGATGAGCCCGAGTTGCCTGAGTGGCCGAAGGACCGCGCAGAAGTGTGATCGCCGAAGAAGTGCTGTCGGAGGTCGACCATGAGGCCGAGGCCCCACGGTCCGTCGCAGCGCAGGATCGGATCGGGTCGCCCGGTCACCGCCGGACCGACCATGGTCTCGATCAGGTGCCTGGGGAGGGGTACCGGGGCATCGGCGGGCTTCATGAGGATCGCCATCAGTGCTTCGTAGAACGCGCAC
>DATHEV010000620.1:0-3394 GCA_035318405.1 Iamia sp. | reverse complement strand
AAGGCTCCGATGCTTCCCACTCGGCGCGTGACTCGTCGCTGAACGTCCAGCCCATGGGCGGCCCCAGTCGCTTGCTTCCTGGCGCACTCTGGTCCTGCCACGCCTGGTCCGCCGCCTGGCCGCCAGGCCACGTGGCGATGTAGTCGATCCTCGAGGTGATGTGATCGCCCGGCAGCCCGAACGCCGTGGTCGCCGCGCCCGCTCTCGCCTGCTGAAAGAGGAGGAGCACATCGAGGCTCGACCGAAGGTCCTCAAATGCAGCGTCGATGCCCCGAGACCCGTCGGCGGCCGCCATCGAGTCGACCTTCGCCAGGTCGATCGTCTCCTGGATCCGCTTCGCAACGAACCCGTTCCGCGAAGTGATCGGGGGACGATCCTCGATGAGCTCGGCAGCCTCAGCACCGGGGTAGAAGGTCACACGACCGACCGTCCAAGGCTGCCGCACACGAAGACCCGGCACCGGAACCAGCACCTTCTCGGGAGGGATCTGCTCCTGATCGTCGACCACGCCTCGAAGCATCGCCTCTCGTCGAGGTCATCACGCAGCGCTTTGAGCGCCGCCTGGGACTCGCAGCCGCCGTACGCTGTTCGCATGTCGGACGTCGTGATGCGGTCGCTTCGTGACCTGGTCGAGGCTCACCGGGACGAAATCAAGGCGATCGTGTCGCGTCATCACGGGCATTCGATCGCCCTCTTCGGGTCGGTCGCCAGAGGCGACGAGCGACCCGGCAGCGACATCGACTTCCTCGTCGAGCTGTCCCCGGAGGCCCGGCCCTTCGAGATCCTCGCCATCGGCGCAGACCTTGAGGATGTCCTCGGTGTCAAGGTCGATGTCGGAACGGCCGCGTCTCTTCGCGCACACTTGCGTGACGACGTGCTCGCCGAGGCCTTGCTTCTGTGAGTCGTCACGATGCTGATCGCCTGGCGGACATCACCGGAGCCATCGACGCGATTCAGAGCCACCTGACGAAGGGTGACCTTTTCGACGGGCTGATCGATGACGCCGTGCGGGTCCGACTCATCGAGATCGGAGAGGCGGTGAAGTCGATCAGCCCAGAGCTTCTGGCGACGGCCCCGGAAGTCCCGTGGAGCGCCATCGCTCGAATGCGTGACCACCTCGCCCATCGCTACTTCGACACGGATCACGCTGTCGTCGTCGATGTCGTCGACAACGAGCTTCCACCCCTGACTGCAGCCGTCGAAACGCTGACAGAACGGCTAGCCCAGGGCGACCCTTCCGGCGAGCACTAGACCACGCGGGCCAGACATCCCCGCCCTTCGTACGGCGGTACAGCCGCCTCAAGCTTCGGCACCGGCTCCATCGTCGAGCCGTCGGAACAGGATGCTGACCAGCGCCAGGTACTCAAGGGCCCGCTGGGGATCATCCTGTCGGATCAACCCATGACCCTTTGGGTTCCGGATTCCCTGCATCACCCCCATCAACAGGAACCGGATGCCCTCCTGCTCGTCCCGTCCGCTCTGCCCCTCTTCGACTGCGACGTTGATGGGGGGCACCTGGCCACCGAGCGCCTTGTCCATGAGGACTCGGCCCGACAGCTCCAGCCCACTCTGCGCGCGGACCCGGACCTCGAGCGCCTTGCACGCTTCGAACACGGCCTGGCTGTAGTGCTCGTCGACGAACAGATCACTCGCCGCTGCGATCACCTCCGGATGGAGTCGCTCGAGCGCGATCCGACGCACAGGAGCAGCCCGTGGAGCAGGTGCGCTACCCCACACGACCTCCGTATGAGACAACTCCGACCCCATGCTCGGGGGCGCCTCTTGAACGAGGACCTTCGCAGCAAGCTTGCGAGTGGTCCCGCCTCGCGGGCTCGGAGCGATGAAGTCGTCTCGGGCTGGATCGAGGCGGCTTGGAACTCGGGGGACTCGATGACGCCCGCCAGGAGCATCAGCTGCGGCCCGTCCCCGTCGATCGAGCCGCCGGTGAGCATGTCCATGAGGCCCAGGTCGCCGGCCATGTAGAGCAGCGTGATGTCGAACCGCAGCGACGCGTCGACATCGGCGTGTCAGCTCGTCGTGCTCGATGTCGGCTTCGAGGGCGGCGACGAGCCGGACACGGAGGTCGTTGATGTCGCACGATGTCCCGTGCGGCGCGCCGAGCCTGGGGACCGATGGCAGGCCGGAGAGCGACCGGGCACGATGGTGGCGGAGGTGTCAGCTCATGCCCAGACGTGGGACCCGGTCCGAGGAGCGGGGGTCGGCCGGTGAACCGGAGGGCGTCGTGCTGGTGGCCGACCCGGGAGCGCCCCTCGCCCTGGCCCGCCACGTGCAGGACCGGCTCCAGTGGGACGTGTCGGTGGTGTGCCGGCGACTCCCGGCCGATGATCTCGACCAGATCAGGGTCCCGGACGATGTGTCGGTCGACGAGGGTCACGTCGCCGTCCTCCTGACGGACCATCCGCGGCGACATGGGCTGCATCCGGTCGTGGCCGAAGTGGAGACGGAGACGGCGACGGGCTTGGTCTCGTTGCCGTCGCTCGGCGCCATCCGCTTCCGCGAGAGGGCCACCCAGGCGGTCGAGCGCGTGGTGGGTGAGCTGTGCGGAGAGCCCAGCGGCGGCGCGGTCGGCCCGTTCCCCCGGGAGGACGGCCCGCCGGTGCGGTTCGTGACGGGCGGGCGCCACGGCCGTCTCCGCATGGTGTCCGGCATGGTGCGGGCCAACCGTCCGTGGCGTCTCTTGCCGCACCTGTCGAAGGCGTTCGCCGCGGCGCTGGCGGTGCTCGCCTACGAGATGTTGAACCAGACGATCTGGCAGCTCAGTGGGACGCTCGGCGCCGGGCGGTTGGGGCTGGCGGCGGTGCTGGCGATCGCCACCCTGGTGGCGTGGCTCATCATCGATCACCAGATGTGGGAGCGTCCCGACGACCAGGACGAGCGCGACCTGGCGGTGCTGTTCAACGTGACGACGGTGGCGACGTTGCTCATCGGTGTGCTGTTCCTCTACGTGGGCCTTCTGGTGATCGGCTTCGTCGTCGACCTCGTCCTGGTCGACAGCGGGCTGGTGAGCTCGGTCACGAGGGAGCCGGTGACGCTCGCCCACCGCGCCAGCCTGCTGTGCCTGGTGGCGTCGATCGCCACCGTGGGCGGCGCCCTCGGAACCGGCTTCGAGAGCGATGAGGCCGTGCGCCAGGCGGCGTACGGCTTCCGGCAACGTGAACGACTCGAGCGCGACGCGCCGCGACGGAGCGACCAGGAGCAGTAGGTCCCGCAGCCCTCACGACGCCGACCTCAGCGGTCGGCGGCGGGGTACGGGTCGAGGATCGTCTCGGTGGCGTCGCCGAAGTCAGGGGACGGTTGCGGCCGTCCGTTGACGAAGCGGTGGGGGTGGGTGCGGTTCGAGCCCTGCAAGACGTCGGCCGAGGTGGTCCGCTCG
>DATHEV010000619.1:0-8600 GCA_035318405.1 Iamia sp. | reverse complement strand
GCCGACGGGTCGGTGGTCGCCGACGTCGCCTCGGTGGTGGCCGTCTCCCCCGTCGCGGCCGTGGTCGAGGAGGTCGAGCCCGTCCGGTCGTCGTCGCCCGAGCCACAGCCGGCGGCCAACAGCACCCCGACGACGGCGGGGGCGAGGAGGCGACGGAGCACGGTCAGCTCCAGAAGGCTTCGACCTCGGGGGCGGAGTAGACGGTCTCGCACGGCCGGCCGTTGCCGTCGTCGTCCATCCGCGCCGGCTGGCCCTCCTCGAACCAGTAGGCCACGGCGGCGTTGTAGTCGAGGCCCTCGGCCACCAGGTCCCGGCAGAACAGGTCGGCCGCCAGGCCCTCCTCCTCGTCGAGGCCCTGCGGGCCCCACACCGCCTCCACCGCGGTCGCCGGGTAGACGGTCTCGCAGGGGACGCCGTCGAGGTCCTCGTCGTTCTGAGGCGGACGGCCCTCTTGCAGCCAGTAGGCGACGGCCAGGTCGTAGTCGACGCCCTGGGCCAGCAGGTCACGGCACAGGAGGCCGGCGGGCAGCTCGCCGGCGCCGGGCGAGGCCGTCACCGGTGGGGCCGTCGGCGCCGGGAGGGTGGTGGGTGGGGCCGTGGTGTCGGTGGTGGCCGGGACGGAGGACGACGGCGGTGGCGTGGTCGAGGGGGTGGTGGGGACGGCCGTTGTCGGGGTCGTCGATGACGAGGACACGACCTCTTCACCGTCGTCGTCGCTGCCGCCCAGGACGACGGCCATGAGGACGATCACGACGACGAGGACCACCACGCCGCCCACGGCCACCGCGGTCAGGGTGTTCGAGGCGTCACGACGGGGGGCGCCGGTCCCGGCGGCGCCGCCCGGGCCTCCGGGGCTGCTCGGTGCGCCGGGGCCGCCCGGCGTCGGCGTGGACGGGGGGACGGGCCGGGTGCGCCACGGTTTCGACTCCGACGCCGCGGTCGCCGTGGGTTCGCCGGACACGCCCGGCGGTGGCGGCGGGGCCGAGACGGGGAGCGGCTCGGGGAGGTCGGTCTCGGGGGCGAAGGCCACCGTCTCGTCCCCGCTCGGGTCGTGGCGCGCCGTGTCCTTCGGCGGCCCGTCCGACGACGATGTCGGTCCCTCGGTCATGGTTCTCCCTCGCTCGCCGCCCGTTGGCGGGAAGGGCCCGCCGCAGCGCCGGTCACGGTACCGCTGGTCATCGGGCGTGGGGAGCGTTCACGGGCGGGGGGCGCTCCCCGGCTTGTGCGGGTCAGCCCGCCCGTCGGGTGGTGCCGGGTCGGGAGACCCGCTGGGCCACCTCGGCCCGCATCTCGGTCTCGCGGGCCCGCATGGCGTCGCGGCCCTCGGTGACGGCGTCGCGCACGGCGGGGGCGACCTTCTTGGCCGCCTCGGCCGCCCGCTCCTGGACCTTCTCGGGCACGTAGCGCTCGACCGCGGCGCGGACCCGGCGCTGGACCCAGAGCGACGAGCCCAGGCCGGCCGCCGTCCCCGCCACGAAGTAGAAGGTGCGCTTGGGCATCAGTCGCGTCCTCTCAGCTTGCGGGCCGCTCGCTGGGCGCCGGTGGCGGCGGCCGCGGTCTTGATCACGGGGCGGGACAGGGCGACGTAGGCCGCCTTGGACGCCCCGTCCACCCGGGTCGACACGGCCTCGGCGGCGTCGATGATCTGGCTGACCCGCTCGGTCTCCTCGCCCGCCCGGCGCACGGCGTCGGTGGCCTCGCGCAGCGCCGGCAGGGCCTCGGTGCGGACCTCCTCGACGGCCTCGGCCACGGCGGCGACGGTGCGGGCCAGCCGGGCCACGACGACGGCCAGCACGGCCACGACGGCCAGGCAGGTGACCGCGGCGAGGACCGAGGCCAGGTCGGCGGCGGTCATTCGTGCCCTGCGTCGGGGGCGTCCGGCGAGCGGAGGCGGTCCATGCGCTGGCGGATCTCCCTCTCGTGGCCGTGGGTCGACGGGTCGTAGAACGTGCGGTCGGCGACCTCGTCGGGCAGGTGCTGCTGGGGCACCCAGCCGCGGGGGTCGTCGTGAGGGTACTCGTAGCCCTTGCCGTGGCCGAGCCCCTTGGCCCCCTGGTAGTGCGCGTCCCGCAGGGCGGCCGGCACCCGGCCGGTCGCGCCCTTGCGGACCTCCTCCCGGGCGTTCCAGATGCCGATGGCGGTGCGGTTCGACTTGGGCGCGGTGGCCAGGTGCACGACGGCCTGGGCCAGGTTGAGCTGGGCCTCGGGCAGCCCCACGTGATCGACGGCCTGGGCCGCGGCCTCGGCCACGAGGAGGGCCATGGGGTCGGCCATGCCGATGTCCTCGGAGGCCAGGATCACCAGCCGGCGGGCGATGAAGCGGGCGTCCTCGCCGGCCTCGAGCATGGTGGCCAGCCACCAGAGCCCGGCGTCGGGATCCGAGCCCCGGATGCTCTTGATGAAGGCGCTGATGACGTCGTAGTGCTCGTCGCGGCCGTAGCGCATGGCGTTGACGCCGAGGGCCGCCTCCATGTCGTCGGCGCCCACCTGGATGGGGGCGCCGGGCTCGCGGTCGCGGCTGCCGGCCAGCGCGACTGCCACCTCGAGGGCGGTGAGCGTCTGGCGGCCGTCGCCCCCGGCCCGCAGGACGAGGTGGTCGACGGCCTCGTCCTCGGCCTCCGCCCCCTCGGCCGTCAGGCCCCGGCGGACCAGCTCGCGCAGGTCGTCGGCGCCCAGGGGCTCGAGACGGAACAGCGTCGACCGGCTGAGCAGGGGCGGGTTGACGGTGAAGTACGGGTTCTCGGTGGTGGCCCCGATCAGCACGATCAGGCCCTCCTCCACCGCCGGCAGGAGGGCGTCCTGCTGGGACTTCGAGAACCGGTGGACCTCGTCGAGGAAGAGGATCGTGCCCTGGCCCCGCTCGCCCAGCCGCTGGCGGGACCGGGCGATGACCTCGCGGACGTCCTTGACCGAGGCGTCGACGGCCGAGAGCGAGGCGAACTCCTTCTCGGTGGTGCGGGCGACCAGCCGGGCAAGGGTCGTCTTCCCGGTGCCGGCGGGGCCGAAGAGGATCGCCGAGCTGAGCCGGTCGGCCTCGATCAGCCGTCGCAGCGGGGCCTTCGGGCCGAGGAGGTGCTCCTGGCCCACGACCTCGTCGAGCGTCGCCGGGCGCAGCCGATCGGCCAACGGCGCCCGCGACGCCAGCCGATCCGCCGCCGCCGCGGCGAACAGGTCATCAGGCACCAACCGACCCTACCCGGGCCCCGGACTCAGGCCGGCGGAGGCAGCACCCGGGACACTCGGTGCCTGGCACCGAGTGACCGGCCGGACACTCGGTGCCAGGCACCGAGTGACCGTCAGGCGGGTGGGGGGAGGGGGCGGAGGCCGAGGTCGGCGAGCTGGCGGTCGTCGACCGGGGTGGGGGCGTCGGTCATGGGGTCGACACCCGACTGCGGCTTGGGGAAGGCGATGATCTCGCGGATGTTCTCCTCGCCGGCGAGGATCGCCACCAGCCGCTCGATGCCGAAGGCGAAGCCGCCGTGCGGGGGGGCGCCGTAGCGGAACGGCGTGAGGAAGAAGCCGAAGCGGGCCTGGGCCTCCTCCTCGGAGACGCCGAGGAAGCGGAAGATGCGCGACTGGAGCTCGGGCTCGTGGATCCGGAGCGAGCCCGAGCCCAGCTCCCAGCCGTTGAGCACGAGGTCGTAGGCCATCGAGCGCACCGCCATGGGGTCGGTCTCGAGCTGGTCGACGTCGTCGGGGTGCGGCCGGGTGAAGGGGTGGTGGCCGGGCTTGGGGTTCCCGGCGTCGTCGCGCCCCACGAACATGGGGAAGTCGACCACCCAGAGGTAGCGGTACGGGCCCTGGTGGACGGGCGGGCGGCCGATGTCGTTGCGCAGCGTGCCCAGCACCTCGCAGGCCGGCAGCCACTCGTCGGCCACGATGAGGAGGAGGTCGCCCTCGACGGCCTCGAACGTGCCGATCAGGCCCGCCTTCTCGTCGTCGGAGAGGAACTTGGCCACGGGCGCGTTGAGGACGCCGTCGGCCTCGACCTTCATCCAGACCAGGCCCTTGGCGCCGGCTTGCTTGGCCCGGTCGGTGAGGGCGTCGAGCTTGTTGCGGCCGTAGTCGGCGGCCCCGCCCGGGACCTTGATGCCCTTGATGGCCGGGGCCTTGAAGGCGTTGAACTCGGTGGCCGCGAACAGCGGGGTGAGCTCGACCAGCTCGAGACCGAAGCGGAGGTCGGGCTTGTCGATGCCGAAGCGGTCGAGGGCGTCGTGCCACGTCATGCGCTCGATCTCGGGCGGGCGCTCGCCCGTCACCGCCTCGGCGGCATCGAGCACGGCCGTCGAGATCCAGTCGAGGATGTCGTCCTGGGTGACGAAGCTGGCCTCCATGTCGAGCTGCATGAACTCGTACTGGCGGTCGGCGCGCAGGTCCTCGTCGCGGAGGCAGCGGGCGATCTGGTAGTAGCGGTCGACGCCGCCGACCATCAGCAGCTGCTTGAACAGCTGGGGGCTCTGGGGCAGGGCGTAGGCGGCCCCGGGCCGCTGGCGGCTCGGCACCAGGAACTCCCGGGCGCCCTCGGGGGTGGAGGGCATGAGCATCGGGGTCTCGATCTCGACGAAGCCCTGGGCGTCCATCGCCGCCCGCACGGACCGGTTGACCTGGGCCCGGAGCCGCAGGTTCTTCTGCATGCGGCCGCGGCGCAGGTCGAGGTACCGGTACTTGAGCCGGATCATCTCGTCGACGTCGTCGGCCCGGTCGTCGATGGGGAACGGCGGCGGCTCGGCGGCCGAGAGGACCTCGACGGTGCAGTCCTGGAGCTCGACCTCGCCGGTCGGGAGCTTGGCGTTGACGGTGCCGTCCGGCCGGGCCCGCACCGTGCCGGAGATGCGGAGCACGTACTCGCTGCGCACGTCGACCGACCCGTCGACCACGCACTGGACCACGCCGGTGTGGTCGCGGAGGTCGACGAAGGCGAGGTGCTCGCCGTGCTCGCGACGGCGCCCGACCCACCCGCAGACGGAGATCTCTCGACCCTCGTCCGAGGGTCGGACCTCACCGCAGTAGTGGGTGCGCAGCCCGGCGGCCTCGCTCATGCATCGCTCCTCGGATCGAAGTCGTCCCATGGTGGTCGCTCCGCCGCCACCCCGGCGAACCCGTTCACTGCTGGGCGCGCGGACCACGAGGTGCCAGGCACCTCGTGGTCCGTCAGCCGTCGGCGAGGGCCTGGCGGATGGCGGGGACGACGTCGGCCTCGGGCACGGTGGCCTGCTCGCCCTCGTCGGTGCCCCGCAGGTGGCGGAGGGCGACGACGCCCTGGGCCTTCTCCTGCTCGCCCACGATGACGGCGACGGCGGCGCCGGACCGGTCGGCCGCCTTCATCTGGGCCCGCATCGAGCGGTCGTCGAAGGCCCGGTCGGCCCGCACGCCCTGGCGGCGCAGCACCCGGGTCAGGTCACGGGCCACCGACCCGCCGGTGAGGTCGACCACGAAGACCTCGACCTCGTCGCCCGGGACCTCGGGGCCGAGGCCCTCGCTGGCCCGCAGCAGGTTCTCGATCGTGCTGCGCCACCCCACGCCGGGGGTGGCCGGCCCGCCCAGGTCCTCGACCATGCCCTCGTGACGCCCGCCGGCGACCAGGACGCGGTCGTCGTCGGCCTGGAGCTCGAACACGACCTGCACGGCGTGGGGCGAGCCGCCGGCGACGCGGTGGTCGAGCAGGTAGTCGATCCCCGCCGCCCCCACGCCCTGCTGGACCTTCTCGAGGTGGGCCCGCCCCTCGTCGGACAGGCCGTCGAGCGATCGCGGCGCGCCCGAGAGCAGCGACCGGGTGGTGGGGTCGGCGCTGGCCAGGACCTGGAGCGGGGCGGTGCGGGCGAGACGCCGATCGGGCTCGGGCAGGTCGTCGCGCCGCTCGTCCAGCCACGACCGGAGGGCCTCGACGTAGCGCCGGCGGTCCGACAGGGTGCCGAGGCTGTTCAGGGCGAGGGTGGGGCGGGACAGCCCCAGCGCGACGAGCAGGTCCACGGCCACGGTGATGACCTCGACGTCGAGGTCCGGGTCGGTCGAGCCGAGCGCCTGGAGCCCGACCTCGTTGCGCTGGACCGGCGGCCCGTCGCCCCCGGGGACGAGGCAGGTCTGGAGCGACCAGACCTTCCAGGGCGTCGCCGGGCCGTGCTGGGCGAAGGCGCGGGCGGCCGAGGCGGCCACACCCGGGGTCAGGGCGAGCCGCTCGACGCTGCCCGGCGCCTGCACCTCGACCAGCACGTCGTCGCCCACGATGTGGCGGACCAGGTCGGCCGCCTCGACCAGCGGGCTGCGCAGCCGGCCGTAGCCGGCCCGGGCGGCGACGGCGGCCACCTCCAGCAGCAGGTGCTGCCAGCGCGCCGTCTCCGGCGCCATCACGTCCTCGGTCCCCCGCGGGGCACGGGCTGGGGTGCGCTCGGCCATCGGCCGGCGAGGGTAGTGCCGTTCTGTCAACCCCCATGCACCGTCACGGTGCACGGAGGTTGACAGAAGGCCTCAGCTGAGGGCGTCGACGAGGGCCTTGGTGAAGGCGGGGAGGTCGTCGGGGTTGCGGCTGGTGATCAGCGGGCCGGCCCCGCTCTCGTCGACCACGACCTCCTCGTCGACCCAGGTGGCGCCGGCGTTGGTGAGGTCGGTCTCGAGGCTGGGCCAGCTGGTGAGCGTCCGCCCCGACACGACCCCGGCGTCGATCAGGGTCCACGGGCCGTGACAGATCACGGCGATGGGCGTGCCGGCGTCGGCCGCCGCCTTGACCAGGCGCTGGGCGCCTTCGTCGGTGCGGAGCTGGTCGGGGTTGGCCACGCCTCCGGGCAGCACCAGGGCGGCGTAGTCGGCCACGTCGGCATCGGCCGTGGTGACGTCGACCGAGAAGGTGTCGGCCTTGTCCAGGTGGTTGAACGCCTGGACGTCGTCGCTCTCGGTGGCCACGAGGACCGGGGTGGCGCCGGCGTCCTCCACGGCCTTCCAGGGCTCGGTCAGCTCCACCTGTTCGACGCCCTCGTTGGCCACCAGGAACGCGATCTTCTTGCCAGTCAGGTCGGTCATGTCTCGCGCCTACCCGAGAGGCGCAGCTCTACGCAGTCAGGGGGTGTTGCGGCCGGGCATGACCCGGTAGGCCTCGAACACGCCGTCGAGGTTGCGGATCGTCCGGAGCACCGAGTCGAGGTGCGACGGGTCGCCCAGCTCGACCTCGAAGCGCATGGTGGTGTCGCGGGCGGGGTCGGACCGGGACTCGCAGGCGAGGATGTTGATGTCGAGGTCGGCGAAGGCCGAGGAGGTGTCGCCGAGCAGGCGGGGCCGATCGATCGCCTTGATCTCGACGGCGGCGGTGAACGTGCCCGAGCCGGACTGGTCCCACTCGACCTCGATCAGGCGCCCGCCCTGGCCGTGCGACAGCGACACCGCGTTGGCGCAGTCGGTGCGGTGGACCGAGACGCCGCGGCCTCGCGTCACGAACCCCATGATCTCGTCGCCCGGCACCGGCGTGCAGCACTTGGCCAGCCGCACCATGACGTCGTCGAGCCCCTCGACGTGGACCCCGATGGTGTTCCGGGGCTCGCGCGCCCGCGGCGCCCGGGCCGTGATCGGCAGCTGCTCCTCGTGGTCCGGGTCGCCGCTGCGCAGCCGCTTGGCGATGCGGTTGGCCACCGACTCGGGCGACACGTGGTGCTCGCCGATGGCGGCGTTGAGCGAGTCGAGGTCGACGTAGTTCAGCTCGTGGGCGATGTCGGCCAGGACGCTGTTGGCGTCGCGCATGGGCAGGCCCTCGCGGCGCAGCGCCTTGTCGAGCCCGTCCCGGCCGGTCTCGATCGCATCCTCCCGCCGCTCCCGGGAGTACCACTGGCGGATCTTGTTGGCCGCCTTGGGCGTCTTGACGATCTGGAGCCAGTCCCGCTTGGGTCCGGCGCCCGAGGTGCGGGAGGTGACGATCTCGCAGGTGTCACCCGAGGTGAGGGTGTGGTCGAGCGGCACCAGCCGGCCGTTGACCTTGGCCCCGGCGCACGTGTGGCCCACCTCGGTGTGGACGGCGTAGGCGAAGTCGATCGGCGTGGCCCCGTGGGCCAGGGTGATGATGCGGCCCTTGGGCGTGAAGACGTAGACCTCGTCCTGGTCGAGGTCGACCTTGAGCTGGTCGAGGAACCGCTCGGGGTCGGAGATCTCCGACTGCCACTCGACGATGCGGTTCAGCCACAGCATCTGGTCGTCGTCGGACCCGGGCTCCTTGTAGCTCCAGTGGGCGGCCACGCCGACCTCGGCCCGGCTGTGCATCTCCCGGGTCCGGATCTGGACCTCGAGGGGCTTGCCCTGCGGCCCGACCACCGTGGTGTGGAGCGACTGGTACAGGTTGAACTTGGGGTGGGCGATGTAGTCCTTGAACCGGCCCTGGACCGGGGTCCACGTGGCGTGGATCGAGCCCAGGGCGGCGTAGCAGTCCTTCACCTGGTCGACGAGGACCCGGATGCCCACCAGGTCGAAGATGTCGTCGAAGGCCCGGCCCTTCACGACCATCTTCTCGTAGATGCTCCAGTAGTGCTTGGGCCGGCCGGTGACGTCGGCGTCGATCCGGAGCTCCTTGATGCGGCCCCGGACCTCCTCGAGCACCTGGGTGAGGTAGAGGTCGCGCTCGGGCG
>DATHEV010000618.1:0-2023 GCA_035318405.1 Iamia sp. | reverse complement strand
GCTCGACCTGCTGGAGGCTGCTTCGGGCGGCCTCATATGCAGCCCAGTCGCCCCAGACCGCCTGCTCGGCCTCCCACAGACAGCCGTCGCGGAAGTACGTTCCCAGCACCCTGCCCGAGGGGGACATCACCACGACCTGGTGGCCGCCGGCCTCTTGATCGCCGACCAGAGCATGGATGTAGTCCTCGGACATGCCCGCCGTGCCGTCGCCCCGTGCCTCGCCGTCCGGCTCGGCGTAGCCGTCGGTCTCGGCTGTGGCGAGGTCGACGAGTCCGTAGCGGTTGCGAGTCGGGGTGGGGTCGAAGCCGAGGGTCTCGAAGTCGTAGCCCAGCTCGGCCATGCACTCGCTGGTGAGCTCGTCGATCGCCTGGCTGATCCTCTGGCGCCGATCCTGATCGGGGGTCGACACGCTGGCCAGCGGCAGCTCGTCGAACGACTCCACCGGGTCCTCGGTGGCAACCGCGCCGAAGGAGTCCGGGAGCGAGGTCGGCGGCGAGCTGCTGTTGGCTGACTGGAAGACCGCGATCCCGCCGGCCGCGGCGAGGACGGCGATCCCGGCGGCGACACGAAGGATGCCCCGTCCCGAGCGGGACGGCCGGCGCGGTGCTCGGCGGGTCTCGAGCTCGTCGACGCCGATGGGGTCGTGCACCGGGTCGGTCGCCTCCGCGATCCGGCCCAGCTGTGTCGTGATGTCGGACTTCATCGGTGCTCCTCGTCGTCGGCGCCGAGCGTCGAGCGCAGCTGCGCCATCCCGCGGTCCAGGTGGGTGCGCACGGTGGTCGCGGCCACGCCCGTCAGCTCGGCGACCTCTGGTGCGGTCCACCCGCATCCGGCCATCAGGTAGACGGACACCCTCTGCCGTTCGGGCAGGGATTGGAGCGCACCCAGGAGCCGGGGCTCCACCCAGTGGTCCGGTGACTGGTCGGCGAGGTGGTCGGAGAGCTCGGCGGCATCGAAGCGAGGCCGGCGAGGGACCCTTCGCCGAGCGACCGTGTACAGGTACCCCACCGGGTTCGACATCTGGCGCACCCGGTCCCAGCGGCGCCATACCTCGAGCAGCGCGTCAGCGGTCGCATCCCTGGCCGTCTCGGGCCCCACGACCAGCACCAGAGCGCGCCGCACCCGCGGCTCCGCGGTCGCGACGAACTCCTCGAACGTGGCCCGAGCACCATCCGCCTCCTCGGTTCGGTCCCGCAGCGTCATCGCACCCACACCCCACCAGAAAGCGCAGGGATCCGCCGAACCGCTACCCGCTCATCGAGGTTTCTCGAGACGGAAGTCCGAAGCGCGTGCGCTCAGCTGCGGCGGAGGCGGGGGACCCGGTGGCGGGCTTGGGCGGCGAGGCCGGGCTGGGGGCGCTCGAGGTCGGCTTGGCGGCGGCGGATCTTGAGCAGGTCGGTGCGGGTGCAGATGCCGACGAGGAGGTCGTCCTCGACGACCGGCACGTGCTCGATGGTCTCGTCGAGCATGATCCGCAGGGCGGTCTGGGCGCGGGCGTCGGGGGCGACCGTCACCACGTTGGTCGAGGCGTGGTCGAGGAGCGGGTGGGCGTCGTCGCCGTCGATGCGGAGGAGGTCGCCGCGGGTCACGATGCCGGCGATGCGGTGATCGGCGACGATCGGGTAGGCCCCGTGCCCGTGGGTGGCGAAGTGGCGCCGGGCCTGGCCGAGCGTGGCGGTGATGGGCAGCGTCTCGACATCCGTGCTCATGATGTCGCGCACCCGGGCGCTGGTGAAGGGGTCGACGCCGTAGTGGCGGCCGATGAGCAGGCCGCGACGCCGCAGCTTCTCGGTCATCAGGCTGTCGTCGTTGACGGCGCTGTACACCAGGTCGGCCACGACGGTCGCCAGCATGAGGGGCAGGACGACGCTGTAGTCCCGGGTGAGCTCGAACACGAAGACCATGGCGGTGAAGGTCGCCTGGGTGGCGGCGCCGAAGGTGGCGGCCATGGCGACGATGGCGAAGGCGCCGAGCGCCACGTCGGTCCCGGGGAGCACCTCGTTGAGCCCCGCCCCGACGACCG
>DATHEV010000617.1:0-2140 GCA_035318405.1 Iamia sp. | reverse complement strand
AGGACTGGGACCTCGAGGACCCAGCCGGCCAAGACGTCGACGCCGTCCGCCCCATTCGCGACGACATCCGCACGAGGGTCGAAGCCCTCCTCGCCAGCCTCGACGTCGCGATCACCGCCTGAACCTCGAGGTCCCCGTCAGACCCTGAGCGCCGACCCGGATCAGAGCCTCCAACGATCCCAGCGCGGTTCGCCCCCCGCCCACCCCGAGATCGGTCACGAAGGCCTCGGCTCGTGAGGGTGAGGCGATCGGACCCGATCGGTGTCTGCGGCGATCCCGGGGGCATGGGTCGTCACCGCGGCCAGGCGTCGATCCGTCTGCGGGAGGGCGTTCCGACCGCGGGTCCGGTGGAGTGGGTGTGCTCGTGCAGCCATCTGAGGAGGTCGCGTTCGGGCATGGGCTTGGCGATGAGGTAGCCCTGGATCACGTCGCACCCGAGCGAGGCCAGGGTGTCGAGCTGGGCGGTCGTCTCGACGCCCTCGGCGGTGACGATCGCCCCGAGGTCCTTCGCCAGGTCGATGATCAGGCTGACGACCCTGCGCTCCCTGGCGTCCGAGGCCAGTGAGGCGACGAAGGATCGATCGATCTTGAGCTCGTCGAGCTGGAGCTCGGCGATGCGCTGGAGTGACGAGTGGCCGGTCCCGAAGTCGTCCAGGGCGACTGCGACGCCGCGCTGGCGGAGCTCGCGGACGCTGTCGACGACCTCGTCGGCCGAGTCCATCAGCGCCGTCTCGGTCATCTCGACGCTCAGCATCCCGGGAGGCGCGCCGGCGGTCCGCAGGGCGGTGTCGACCAGTGCGGGCACCGCGTTGCGACGGAACGTCGCCGGCGAGATGTTGACCGCCACCGGCAGCGAGACCCGGGCGGCGGACCAGCGCGCCGTCGCCGCCGCGGCCTCGCACACGACGTGGGTCGTGACGTCGTCGAGGAGCTGGTCATCGAGCTCGGCGACATCGATGACCTCCGAGGGCGGCAGGACGCCGCGGGTGGGGTGTCGCCAGCGCAGGAGCGCCTCGACCCCCAGCACCTCTCCGGTGGCGATGGCGACCTTCGGTTGGTACCAGAGCTCGAGCGCGCCCTCGTCGAGCGCGGCGCGGACGCTCCCGACCGCGGCGGCCTGCTGGCGATCGGCGTGGGTCGGCATCCGCTCTGCGGCCCAGGTGAGGGCGGGCCCGATGGCGAGGTACACGGCGATGGCCTCGGCCAGGATCAGGCCGTACACCACTCGCCGGGCCATGGTGAGGGTGTCTTCGATCGGGCCCTCGGCGAAGTCGAGCTCGGCGGCGTAGTCCTGGTCGAGCGGCACCACCACGGCGAAGCCCTGTCGCGTGGCGTCACCGTCCACCACGGGACCTGTCGCTGTCGACCCCTCGGACAGCGCCCGGCGGACGAGTGCGGGCGGGGCCGCCCCGGCGGTGGGACCGGGGTCCGCGAACACGACGCCGGACCGGTCCCAGACCACCACCCGGGTGATCCCCAACGCCTCCCGAGCCACCGCCGTCTGGGCCGCGGCATCCCGGGTGTCGCCCGCGGTGAGCTCACCGTCGCTCATGGCTGTGGCGAACCCGAGATCGGCGACCAGCTCGGCCCGGCGGACCGTCTCGGTCCGGGCCGCGTCCTCGATCCGTCCGCCGACTGCGGTCGCGGCCCCGCAGAGGCCACCCGCCAGGACCAGGGCGGCGGCGAGCCGGACCAGGGTCGCCGGGTCGGGTTCCTTCCAGCGATGGACCCAGTCGATTGACAGTGGCAACTGCATAAGTCGATTGTGATATCACAATGACAACGTCAGATGACACTCCACTCTGTGTGGTCGCGTACGCGTCTAACCTCCGGAGCGTGGACGCGGGTGACGGGGTCATGGAGTTCGGCTCTCGTGTCCGACGCGAGCGCGAGCGCCGCAGCTGGTCCCGGGAGGAGCTGGCCTACCGCGCCGGTGTCAGCTTCGGCGGCCTCACCCAGATGGAGAGCGGCCGGCGTCGCGACGTGCGGGTGTCGAGCCTGGCGGGCCTGGCCCGCGCTCTCGAGGTGCCGCTCGACCGGCTGCTCGGCCTGCCCGCCGCCGCTGCGCTCGTCGACCATGCCGCGGTCCACTACCGCTCCGAGGATGACCTCCACCAGGTCGTCGCGCCGTTCGTCGCCG
>DATHEV010000616.1:0-4625 GCA_035318405.1 Iamia sp. | reverse complement strand
GCTCGGGTGATCTCTTGGGCAGCCCGCATGGCGTCGGGCCAGTCCTCGCACCCAGCCAGGGGGGTCCAGCTCGACCGGACGTAGGGCGTGCATCCCGCCGGGTCGAAGATGTGGACATCCCCCTGACCCGACCGCCATCCGATGGTGTCGGCGATGAGATCCACCTTGACGGACGTCGCCACCACCGGCCCTGGCCACTCCAGGATGGCGGGGATGGCGAGACCGGTCGACTTACCTGTCTGGGTTGGCCCCAAGACGAGAAGGCTGTGCCGGGCCTCCACGGCTAGGACGTCTCGGCCCACGGTCCCGACCACGAGGCGACCGTGACCTCGGCCGCGAACCCGGAGGCGGCGCAGATCCCGCCTGCCGGCCCAGGCTGCTCCTGACGGCTCGACGCCGATCCGCCGACGGGCTAACTGCCCTAGAGCGAAGCACGCGCCGACCAGCCCCCCGGCGGTCGCCCACCACGCGACTGGCCCCGGGGGACGACCACCCCTGTTGACGGCGTCCCAGGCCCGGCCGGGATCGGAAGGCCGGGCCACTACCCGACCAACGACACCGGGAGCGTCGGCCAACGCGTAGCGCGGCCAGGACCCGTCGAACGCGAGCGCCGAGATATGACCGACCAGGAGGATCGCCGTAGCAGCGACGGCGGCAACCACCGCCCCTGTGAGCAGCATCCGATCCCCGAGAGCAACGGCGTCGGACGTGGAAGCCGAGAGGTCCGCACCCCGAGGCGGCACCGGGCCCCGACTGGACCGCTCATTGTGAAGGCGCATGAGCCCGAAGCCAGCGAGGCACCACCATCGCTCAGGAGATGTGTCGGGCCGGTCAGCGAAGCGCAACCTCCAGCGCTTGGCGTGGAGCGGTCTTGGTCTGCGAAACAACACGCCGCCAGCCGCGTACGCCGTGCGAGTGTCTTGAACGCCGAGACGACGGGATGCCCTGGGATGACCACGACATGAGTAGGTACGAGGGCAACCCGCTCTGGAACCAGAGAAGCGGGCAGCCCTTCACCATCATCAGCCCGGCAGCGTGGGACGAGGCCATCGTCTCCGGTCACCTGACCGCGGAGCACGTCCTCGAACGTCTCGGCAACGCGATCGACTTCGAGCTCGGACAAGGATCCGACGCCGGATTCAATTCAGAAGGCTTCCTCGATGCTCTCGTTGCCGATAGCACCCGCCACGAAGGCGGCATCAGCGTCGTGCTCCACCCGAACGACCATCCGCCGCCCCACGTGCACATCAAGTTTCGCTCCGACCCGAGCCTCAGGCTTCGTATGGCGATCGAGACCGGAGAACTACTAGACGAGGTCCCAGCGGGCTGGACGAGGCGGCTCCGCAAGGCCGCCGAGATCGTCAGGGACGAGTCAGATCTGCTGATGAAACGTTGGATGGAGATGCAGGACGCCAGCCCTCCACACGCCTGAGAGCGCCGTGGCCTCAGGAACTCCAGTTGGCTCCGACCAACAGAACACCCGGGCAGCTGACGTCGTGCTCCTCCGGCCGCATGATCTTCATGATCACGGCGTCTGGGGCAGGCTCGGGTTCCTGCGGCTCGATCTCCTCGCTGGCGACGGTCACCCACACCTGGCGTCCACCCACGAGGGGCATGGGCGGATCGAGGTGGGCAAACCCGGGATCAAGGACCACCCCCGGCTCGGTCATCCAGACCTTCGCGACTGTCACGAGATCCCATCGGTCTTCGACCACGATCGTCTCGGGATCCTCCTTGGCATCGGTCTCACGAGGCCTCAATGCTCCACGGACCACTCCGATCGCAAAGGCGAGCCGACGCCCTTCCTCGAATTCCGTCGGATCGAACTTCCACATCACTCGGTCGTGACCTGGCGGGACGAGCGAGTCGGGCTGGCGCGCGTGCTCGCCGGTGAAGGCCAGCTGCCACGCCTCGTCACCATGCAGCGACACCTTCAACTTGCCAGCGAAGGTCTTTGCGGTCACGTAGGTCACGTCGCCATACGTCCATACTCGCCAGCCACCGCAGCGGAGACCGGCGTTCGGACCGGACGTGATCCCGAACCCAAACCGGAGCATCGTCTTGCGGCTCATCGTTGGAATCGTAGGGATACTGGTGTGTTCCGTAGGCCGAGGTTCGGACTCCGCCCCGCGTGAATCGTCGCCGACTCCCGTTGCTGGCAGGAGGGCAGCTCGGGGGAATCGGGTTCGCGCGGGCCGGCGCCAGATGCGGGACAGTCTGGCCCGGTCGGTTCAGCCTCGGGAGTCGGCCATCGACCAACTGCTCTTGGGCCTCGAATCGGGCGAGCCACTGACTGGCGTCGGCCCGGAGTTCCTCGACAAAGAGGTGCATCGCCCAGTGAACCTCGTGTGCGAGCAGGTGGACGGACACCATCAGGGGCTCCTTGTTCCGGACGCGTTGCCAGGACAGGTGTTGCAACTCCTGGTTGATGAACCTCAGACGCCCGCGGATCAGCCGGTCGAAGGGCTCGTCGCGCGGCCACCACGGGCGTCCGAGGAAGTCGCCCGGTTGGATGTCGCCGTCGTTGTGGGCGCCGCGGTAGCCGCCACAGCAGAAGTTGATCAGACAGCGGGCGTGCATCAACGTCGACTCCAATGCGGCATCACCCTGCGCCGAACGTGCTCCTCGCGTCGTGATCAGCCGTGCCCGGTCCGCCACCAGGAGCCATTCGCCCGTGATGTGATGCGACGCCTCGTCGAGCTCGGCCAGGGTGGGGACTGGGCGGGGGGCCTTCGCCATCACGCCATCGTCGCCGTTGCGCAGTCCTCCGATGGGAACCCAGTGAGCTAAGAGCCGTCGACGCTGTAGTGCCACGCCTCGCTCGGCAGGTTGTGGAGGCCGTACCGCGGGGCGTTGGCCATGAGCCAGGCGTCGGCTCGGGTCCCGCGCTGGATCACGGCACCGTTGTGGGTGAAGTCAACGGCGAGGCCACGCTCGTGCTTCGACGATCCGGGAGGTGCGGTCGGAGGGCTGCACTGACTCGACGGCATCTCATAGATGGCGAAGTGGGATTCACCGCAGTGCGCCTTACGGAGCGCGATCTGCTCTGCGCGGCTTCGCCACCCGCCGCCGCTCAGGCTGAGGTCATCCGCCTCGGCTGCGGCCAGGAGCTGCTCGAGCCCGGGTGCAATTGACTGATCGACTTCGATGCCTCGAACCGAGACGATGACGCCGGTCGGCGTAGCTGGCTCGGCCAGGGACCCGCTGCCGGTCCGGTCGTAGAGGGTGATCCACCGGATGACCTCTCGGACGTAGTCGTCGCTCCGGTTGTACGACAGAAGGGCGGCGCGGAGCTGGGCAGGATCGGCGAGGTCCGTGGTGTCGGGACCGCAGAGGTGATCGACGGCGCCGAGCGAGGCGTCGTACAGGTTGCTGGGATCGGTCCGGCCGTCTTCGTTGCCATCGGTGCCATAGGCGGTCCAGCTGGTGGGGATGAACTGGAAGGGGCCCACAGCCCGGTCCCACTGCTGATCGCCGTCGAGCGCACCGTCATCGGTGTCAGCGATGCTGGCCGTGCCGCCCGATCCGTCGAGGGTCGGGCCGAGGATCGCGGGCGTCACGGTTCCGTCGTCGGCGATCGTCCGCCCGGCGGCGTGGTTCGACTCGACTCGGGCGATGCCGGCCAGGATCTGCCAGCGGACCCCACACTGTTGAGCCAGCTGCCCCTCGGCGGCGCGGAGGTAGGCGTCCATCGCGATCGGCGGGATGCCTGGCCCGGCGGCAGGGACGTCGCGGGCTGGGGGCGTACCTCCGAGGGCGATGACCATCACGCCCAGCACGACGAGGGCAACGAACGCGAACCAGGCGACGACGAGGACGACGATTCCCCGCCGATGCCTGATCGCGACCGCGGCGACCGCGGCAGGAGCGGGCACGGCTCAGGCTTCTTCTGTCTCGACAGCCGGTTCGTCGTCGACGACCGGCTCATCGACGGTTTCGACTGCCTCGGGGGCCGGTCGGCCCCAGCCACCGTCGCGCCGGCGCGCTTGAGCCTCGACGTTGCGCGCCGAGCGAGTCTCCAGGCGGGTCCGGGCTGCTCGGGCGCGTCTGGACGTGGCTGCCGGGCCGTCGACGGTGACAGCAGAGCGGAGGACGGGTTTGCCGTCTCCGTCGGTGCTGATCTCGGTGCGTTGACGGGTTGTGGTGGTCGAGGCTCGTCGCTGGGCGCGCTCCTCGGCAGCCCTCTGCGAGCGGTTGACTCGACGGTTCGCCAGGTAGTTCCTGCCTGCTGCTGAGGCGAGGCGGCTGCTGCGACTGGTGCGGTCGGGTCCGAGCCCGGCGCCGATGGCGAAGCCGGTCGCGCCTGCGACGGCAGGGGTAGCAAGCCAGGGCGTTGAAGGCCGGTTGCTCCCATCTCGGCGCGTCGCGAGTCGTTGGCCCACCGAGCCGGCCAGGTTGTGCCCCGCGGCGAGGATTCGCTTGCGCGTCACGTACATGGCGACGACGGCCATGTTGACAAGGGCGAACCGCTCTACGAGCCCGACGTCTTCGGAGCCTTCGAGCAGCGCGTTCACCGTCAGCAGGAGGATCGAGAGGACGAAGCTCATGCCGACGACGGCCAGGACCGCCCGGGCCAAGGCTGTGAGCCACCTCCAGGCCAGCTCTCGGCCGGCCCCCGGGAGGAC
>DATHEV010000615.1:0-2342 GCA_035318405.1 Iamia sp. | reverse complement strand
TCGAGCAGGGCGACGTCGACGGCATCTGGATGGACGCCGGCGACGGCGCCGTGTCGGCCCTCGAGGCCTTCGAGGACGCCGGTGTCGACTACCCGGTGTTCGTCGGCGAGGACGAGCTGTCGTTCATGCGCAAGTGGGACGAGACCGGCATCACCGCCATCGCCCCCGTGTACTCGAACTTCCAGTGGCGCACGCCGATCCTGGCCGCGCAGGCGATCTGGGCCGGCGAGCCCGTGCCGAGCGAGTGGGTGCTGCCCCAGGACCCGATCACCGAGGACGACCTCGGTGACTACCTGGAGCGCAACGAGGACATGCCGTCGCTCCACTACGCCAAGTTCGGCGGCGAGGACCTGCCCGGCTTCCCCGAGGCCTGGCAGGACCGCTAGGTCCCCCGCCGGTCACTCGGTGCCAGGCACCGAGTGACCGCCCACCCCACCAGGCCAGGAGTCCAGCGATGCAGCGTCAGATCGGCGTCAACACCTGGGTGTGGACGTCGCCGCTCACCGACGAGCGGCTGGCCGCGCTGGCTCCTCGGGTCCGCGACTGGGGGTTCGACGTGATCGAGCTCCCGGTCGAGGACCCCGACGACTGGGATCCGGACCGGGCCGCCGACCTGCTCGGCCGGCTCGGGCTGGGCGCCACCGTGGCGCTCGTGATGGGCGACGGTCGGGAGCTCGTGGCCACGGACCCTGCGACCGTGGCCTCCACCCAGCAGTACTTGCGTCGGGTCGTCGACGCCGCGGCCGTCGTGGGGGCCCCGGTGATCGGCGGCCCGGCGTACGCCTCGGTGGGCCGGACCTGGCGGATGTCCGGCGCCGAGCGGGCGGCGGCCTACGCCGAGCTGGCCACGAACCTGGCGCCGGTCGTCTCGTATGCGGCCGAGCGCGGGGTGAAGGTCGGCGTCGAAGCGCTCAATCGCTACGAGACCAGCCTGCTCAACACCGTCGAGCAGACGCTGGAGGCGGTGGCCCCGCTGCCGGTCGAGGGCTGCGGGCTGATGCTCGACGTGTACCACATGAACATCGAGGAGACGGACGTGCCGGCGGCCATCACCGCGGCCGGCGAGCGCATCGTCCACGTCCAGGTCTGCGGCAACCAGCGGGGCACGCCCGGCGACGACCACCTCGACTGGCCGGGGATCTTCGCCGCCCTCGACGCCACCGGCTACGACGGTCCGATCTGCATCGAGTCCTTCACCGGCGACAACGCCACCATCGCCACCGCCGCCTCGATCTGGCGTCCGCTGGCCCCCACCCAGGACGCCCTGGCCGTCGACGGCCTGGCCTTCCTGCGACCCTTCTGCTCGTGAGGCACCCATGACCCGCCCCGTCACCCTGTTCACCGGCCAGTGGGCCGACCTGCCCTTCGCCGAGGTGGCCCGGCTCGCCGGCGAGTGGGGCTACGACGGGTTGGAGATCGCCTGCTGGGGCGACCACCTCGACGTCTGGCGGGCGGCCGAGGACGACGACTACGTGGCCGACCGGCGCTCGATCCTCGAGGCCAACGGCCTCGGCGTGTGGGCCATCTCCAACCACCTCAAGGGCCAGGCCGTCTGCGACGACCCCATCGACGCCCGCCACCGCGCCATCCTCCCCGACCGCATCTGGGGCGACGGCGACCCCGAGGGCGTGCGCCGGCGGGCGGCCGAGGAGATGCAGGTGACGGCCCGGGCCGCCCAGCGCCTCGGCGTCGACACCGTGGTCGGCTTCACCGGATCGAGCATCTGGAAGTACGTGGCCATGTTCCCGCCGGCGACACCGGAGATGGTCGCCACCGGCTACCAGGACTTCGCCGACCGCTGGAACCCCATCATGGACGTCTTCGACGAGTGCGGCGTGCGCTTCGCCCTGGAGGTCCACCCCAGCGAGATCGCCTACGACTTCTGGACCACCGAGGCCACCCTCGAGGCCATCGGCCACCGTGAGTCGTTCGGCCTCAACTGGGACCCGAGCCACATGGTCTGGCAGGACATCGACCCGGTGGCGTTCCTCTGGGACTTCAAGGACCGGATCTACCACGTCGACTGCAAGGACGCGAAGCGTCAGGTGGGGAACGGTCGCAACGGCCGGATGGGGTCGCACCTGGCCTGGGCCGACCCCCGACGGGGCTGGGACTTCGTCTCCACCGGCCACGGCGACGTGCCGTGGGAGCAGTGCTTCCGGATGCTCAACACCATCGGCTACGACGGCCCGATCTCGGTCGAGTGGGAGGACGCCGGGATGGACCGCTTGCGTGGTGCCCCCGAGGCGCTGGAGTTCGTCCGGTCACTCGCATTCGAAGCGCCCGAGGCGGCGTTCGACGCAGCGTTCTCCTCCGACTCGTGATCCGGCCCGCAAGGCCAG
>DATHEV010000614.1:0-3536 GCA_035318405.1 Iamia sp. | reverse complement strand
ACGTCGAGCTCATCGACACCGAGACCGACGTCTACCGGTTCGTCACCGAGCAGATCGGCAGTGGCGGCGGCGCCACCCTCACCGGCCTGGCCGCCGAGATCGCCCGCAGCGTCGCCGTCGTCCTGGGCGAGGAGCTGCGCCGGGCCGGTGCGGACTCGGGCGCGGCCGAGCCCTGGGCCTTCGGCATCGTGGGCATGGTCCACCTCTCGGGCGACTGGTGGGTCCGCACCCGCACCCTCCCCCGCGACCGCCTGGTGACCTATCTCGTCGACCTCCTCTGGAACGGCTTCGGCAGCCTCGACCCCGCCACCCGCCAGAGCCCCGACGGCGCCGGGAGCTGATCCGCCCTCAGGACATGCGGGAGGCGGCGTCCTCGAGCTCGGGGCGGACGCTGGGGTCGGCGATGGCGGCCAGGGCGATGGCGCGCTCGCGGACGGTGTGGCCCCGCAGCTCGGCCGCCCCGTGCTCGGTGACGACGACGTCGAGCTGGTGCCGCGGCGTGGTGACCACCGAGCCGTAGGGCAGGCGGGCGACGATGCGGGACACCTGCTGGCCCCCACGGGCGGCGGTCGAGGGCAGGCAGATCAGCGACCGGTCCTCGAGCTGAAGACCGGTGGCGGCGACGAAGTCCTCGTGGCCGCCGATGCCGGAGAACTGGGTGCCGTCGCGGGTGTCGGCGACGACCTGGCCGAACAGGTCGATGGTGATGGCCCCGTTGACCGTGATCATCTGGTGGTTGCGGGCGATGGCCTCGGGGCTGTTGACGACGTCGACCGGGAGGAAGCGGACGTCGCCGTTGCCGTCCAGCCACTCGTACAGCTCGGCGGTGCCGGCGGCGAAGGTGGTGATGGAGACCCCGTCGTAGGTGCCCTTGCGCTCGTTGCTGACCTTGCCCGCCTGGTGCAGGCGCATCAGCCCGGTGGTGAACATCTCCGAGTGGATCCCGTAGTCGCCGCCGTCGCCCTCGGCCAGGCGCCCGATGACGCCCGACGGGATCGAGCCGATGCCCGTCTGGAGGGTGGCGCCGTCGGGCACGTAGGGGCGGACCAGGTCGGCGATGGCCTCGTCGATCGGGCCCGGCACGGCGTCGGCCAGGACGAACGGGTCCCGGTCGCCCTCGACCAGGACGTCGATCTGGTCGAGGTGGACGGCGTGGCGGTGGTCCTCCCAGCCGAGGGTGCGGGGCAGCTTGGGGTTGACCTCGACGATCAGCTCCCGGTCGGGGTCGCGCCCCGCCCGGTTGATCTCGCCGGTGGTGGCCCCGGCGTGGAGCGAGAGGCTGCACCACCCCTCGACGTCGGGCACGGCCGCGGCGGTGGCCATCACCCGCGGCGGGCGGCGCTCGAGCACCGGGGCGAAGCGACGGAAGTCGGCCGGGACGAACTGGATGTCGGCGCCCGAGGCGAGGAGGAAGCGCTCGGCGGGGCCGAAGAAGCCACTCAGGTGGTGGACGCCCGGGTGGAGGAACAGCTGGTAGAGGTCGACGAGCAGGGCGCCCCCGACCTCGAGGTCCTCCCAGTCGGTCCGCCCGCCCAGCGCGTGCAGGAGCGACGCCGGCTGCCCCGGCCCGAGCGGGATCCCGAGGCTGTCGACCGGCCGGAGCCGCGCCGCCGCCTCGTCCGGACTGAGCATCAACGGCGCCATCCCCGGCAGGTTGCCACGTCCCTCCGTCCTCGAGGGCTCCGGAGAGGTCATCCTTGCCCGCGGGGGTCGACGACCGTGTTGCTCCCATCTCTGAAGTAGGTCACGCGCTCGTCCAGCTCGTCGGCCACCGCTTGGGCCAGTCGCTGCCCCGTCGCCACGAAGCTCCGCTCGTCGGCCTCGCTCGACCACGAGGTGCTACCTGGATCGCTTCGGTTCAGGATGGCGTCGTAGCGAGCAGCCCACCCCCGCAGGCGCTCGGCAAGGTCGGACGACACCCCGATCTGTTCTGGGGAGACGTTGTCCTGGAGCAGCCCGTCGTCGTACAGCCAGATCGGGTGACATCCGTAGTCGGTCATCACACGGATCCTCGTCGTCACGTTCATCAGACCTACCTCGGGTTGGCGCCGACGATGTACCCGTTGTCTCCGATGGTCACCGCCACCCTCCGAAGCTGTCCGTTCCAGACCACCTCGTAGATGCCACGGCCCTCCCCGGCCCCCTGGAAGCCCACAAGCCTCCCTCGGGTGGCGGCGTTGAACACGAAGCTGGCGACGTCCTCTCGCGCGATGCCGATTCCCAAGAACTCGTCGCCATGACGCTCGAGGATGTGTCGCAGACCACTGGCGGAGCTGCCCTGCTCCAGCCAGACGATCCTGCCAGAGCCATCACGACCGATGCGCACGACCTTTTCGGGGTTGAACTTGATCCCGGCCGCCGTCAGCTCGTCGTAGAGGCCGGCGCCGGGGCGGGCCAGGTCGTCCCCGACGTTGGCGGCGTCGTCGGCCCAGCGGCCGACGTCGTCGCCGGCGCCGGAGCCGCCGCCGAGGGCGAAGCCGGCGCCGATGCCGTAGAAGGTCCCGCCGGCGCAGAACATGTTGTCCTTGCTGAAGCGGTCGCCGACGGCCTCGGAGACGATGCCGAAGGAGATCGCGTCCCCGAAGCACCCGATCGCATCGGCGAGGAGGGGCCGCCACATGTCGTCGCACGAGTAGCCCTCGTGCGAGCCGTAGATGACCTGGTAGGCGGGGTCGTTGGCGTTGGCGGTGTCGCAGTCGACGTCGTCGTCGGAGGGGCTGAGGCCGAGGGGGTCGGTCTTGTTGGCGGGGTCGTTGTCGGCGTAGTGGTAGGGGTTGGTCTCGGTCGGCGTGCCGGCGATGCCGTCGAGGGGGTCGCGGGTGGTGAACGTCCCCGTCGTGGGGTCGTAGTCGCGGTGGCGGAGGTGGATGAGCCCGGCGAGGAGCCGCTCGCCGCGATAGCCGGCGATGGCCGACGGGCTGCCTCCCTGGCCGAAGGGCTCGTAGACCGCGGGCGCACCGGGGACGGGCACCGAGGTGGTGGTGCTGCCCTGCCTGTCCTGCCGGTACGGGGTGACGGTGCCGCCGTCGTCCCTCTCGCTCACCACGCCGTCCATGGCGTGCTCGACGTGCTGGTAGCCGGAGGGATCGCGCACCACGACGGGCTGCCAGGTCGGCTCGGCCGGGTTCCAGGCCTGGGTCTGGGTGGGGGCGCCGGTCTGGGCGATCTCGACCAGGCGGCCGTCGACGTCGTAGCCGCGCTGCTGGGTGTCGGTTGCGGTGAGGTCGATCTCGACCGGCAGGCCCCGGGAGTCGTAGGTGGTGTGGAGGGGGGTACCGGCCCCGGGCGGGGTGACGTCGACGCGGCGGCCATCGGCGTCGTAGCCGTAGGTGGTGGTCCCCGTCGGGTCGGTGGAGTCGACCAGGCGGGCGCCGTCGTCGTAGGTCGACGTGGTGGTGACCCCGTCGACGGTCGCGGAGAACCGCAGTCCCCGCGGCCCATAGGTGTAGGCGTGGTCGGGCCCGGCGCTGTCGGTGCGCCCGGTCACCTGGCCGGCCGCGTCGTGGGACCACGCTCGGGCCCGGCCATCCACCGAC
>DATHEV010000613.1:0-3840 GCA_035318405.1 Iamia sp. | reverse complement strand
GATGGCGGCCCCGAGGCCGACCGCGGCGGACGTCCGGTCCCACCCGCTCCCCAGCGAGGCGCCGACAGCCAGAGCGGCCAGAGCGGCGAGGAGGGCGACCGACCCCGCCGGTCCCTCGACCGGGCTCCCGAGCCACCCGGCCAGGCCGAGGAGCCCGGCACCGGTCACGGCGGCGATCCACGCCGTCACCCCGCCCCCGTTGAGCACGTCGCGAATCGAACTGCGGCCGACGGTCGGCGCCAGCACGGCGGCGACGAGGGCCTCGCCGAACAGCACCCCCACGAGCAGCGTGGGCGTCTCGATCCCGACGACCGCGAGGGGCACGGGGAGGAACGCCAGGCCCGCCCCGGCCGCAGCCAGCTCGACACGCCGGGTTGCCACCCCGACCAGGAGCGAGGAGACGGCCAGCCCGCCCAGTACGAGCAGCGCTCCCAGCCGACCGTCGGGGTCGCCGGGTGTGTCGACGATCTCGACCGTGGCCACGAGCAGGGCCCCCGCGGCGCTGGCGATCCAGAGGGACCACCCTCCGCCGACGGCCACGGCCCGCTCGGACGAGGTGAGCAGCGCCGCCCGCCCGGCGCCGGACCAACCGGCCAGCAGCAGGGCGACGACGGCCTGCGCCGCCGCCACGGCCAGGACCGTCACCGTCGAGCCGGTCGCGGCCGCGACGAGCAGGGCGGGGACGAAGGCGAGGGTCGCGGCGGCGGCACCGAGGACGTCGCCCTCGGTCTCATCGTGCCCTCGGGCCCGCCGACCGATGACGACCGAGCCCCCGGCGAGAGCGGCGAGGACCAGGGCCAGGCCCACGGGCGAGGTGACGACGTCACCGTCGAGGGCCTCGACCCCGCCGAGGACCGCCCCGGCGATGGCGGCCCCGAGCCAGCAGAGCGCACCACCGGCGACGGCCACGCCTCGCTCGGCCGGCGTCAGACGACCGGAGGTCGCCAGCGCCAGGGCGACCAGAGCCTGGGCGGCGCCGACGGCCACCAGCGTGAGGACCGAGCCGGTGCCGGCCGCCACCAACAGGGCCGGGACGAAGGCCAGCGCCGACCCTGCTGCGCCGACGAGGTCCTTCTCGTCGCCCCGGGCCAGGCGGCCGAGAAGGATCGAACCGGCCGCCAGGGCGGCGAGGACCAGTGGCGCCGTGGCGGGCTCGCCGTCGACGATCTGCACGATCGCGAGCGCCAGGCCGCCGGCCGCGGCTCCGATCCAGGAGACGGCGCCGCCGGCGACGGCCACGCCGCGCTCGGCCGGGGTCAGACGACCGGAGGTCGCCAGGGCCAGGGCGACCAACGCCTGCGCCGCGCCGACGGCCAGGAGGGTGAGGGGTGACCCCGTCGCCGCGATCAACAGGGCCGGGGCGAAGGCGAGCGCGGAGCCGGCGGCGCCGACCAGCTCCTTCTCGTCGTCGCGGGCCAGGCGGCCGAGGGCGATCGAGCCGACCGCCAGGGCGGCCAGGACCAGAGGGGCGGTGCTGGTCTCACCGTCGAGCAGAGCGATGATCGCCAGCACGAGGCCGCCGACGGCGGCGCCCGCCCAGGAGACGGCGCCGCCGACGAGACCCACGGCCCGCTCGGCGCGGGTCGGCCGGCCGGAGGTGACCAGGGCCAAGGCGACCAAGGCCTGCGCGGCGCCGACGGTCAGCAGGGCCAGGGGGGAGTCGATCGCCAGGAGGATGGCGGGGACGAAGGCCAGAGCGGCGCCGGCGCCGCCCACCAGCTCGGCCGGACCGGTGACGGGCTCGTCGGAGGTCGGGAGGCGGCGGGCGCCGAGAAGCGTGGCGGCGGCGAGGGCGGACATGACGAGCGCCGGACCCACCGGTCGGGCCATCGGGTCGGCCGCCAGGCCGGTGGCGGCCAGGCCCAGCGAGGCGGCGACGGCGCCGCCCCAGGAGAGGACGGCACCGGCCACGGCGACGGCCCGGTCGGAGCGACGATCGGCCAGGCGAGCGGCGACCACGCCGCCGACCACGGCCTGGACCGCCAGGACGGCCACCCACGCCAGCGGGCGGGAGCCGGAGGCCGCCACCACGAGCGGGGCGAAGGCGAGGGCGCTGCCGGCGAGGCCGAGGACGCGGATGCCGGTCCGGCGGCCGACGGCCATCGCTCCGGCGGCGACCACGGCCAGGCCGACGGCCCACACCCACCGGCTGGGCGCCATGCCGTCGAGCCCGACCCGGGCGACCTGGACGTCGGCCAGGCCGAGGGCCACGACCACGGCGCCGAGCGACTCGGACGTGGCCACGAGGTTGCGGCGCCGGCAGGCGGTCGCGGCGGCCAGGACCGCGCCGGTCAGGCCGACGATCAGGCTGCCCTGCGCCCAGGCGGCCAGGTCCGACCAGGACACGGCGGCGAAGACGGCCACGGCGGCCACCAGGCTGAGCGCACCCAGGCCCACCAGCACCTCAGCGGCGGTGAACGACGGACGGGGGCGGGGCCTCCGGACCCGGGGCGGCGCCGGGGGCGGGCCGCTCGGCGGCCGGGGGGCCCACGGGATGTCGAACGACGGCGGGGCGCCGAGCGGCGGGGTCGGTGCCTGACCCGATCCGTCGTCCGGGTCAGGCACCGATCCCGCGTTCCGGCCGCGCCCCGAGCCCGAGCCGCCGGTGGAGGTCGCCCCGCCCGACCACGGCCGGTCAGGGCGATGGCCGCCAGGACGCGCCGGCCCCCAGGCCTCGCCCGTCGGGGCGGGCGGCGAAGCCTCGACCGGTGCCGACCCGCGCGCGAGGGGCACCGAAGTAGCGGACCCGGGGTCGCGGGCGGGGGCGGCCGCACCCTCGGAGCCGGGTGGGACCGGGGCAAGGGTCGCGGTCGTCGTCTCGGTGGCCGCCGGGGCCGACCAGGGGGCGGGGGGCGGAGCGGCCGAACCCGCGGGGGCGGGTGGGGCCGAGGCGGAGGTCGGTCGGCCGGAGGCTGCCGGGGCCGACCATGTCACGGCCGACGCGGGGGTGAGGAGGCGGTGGACGACGTCGTTGCGGATGCGGCAGAGGTCGAACAGGTCGTGGTCGACCCGCCAGAGGGTGGCGCCGTCGGCACCGGTGAAGGACGCCCCGCAGCTCTCGCAGCGAGGCTCGCTCAGGGCGGCGGCGCAGATCGGGCAGGTGGCCGTCGACGGCGGCGGGAACGACAGGGTGCGGGGCACGCGCCCACCGTCCGCCCGGACGGGTCACAGGGCGACCCGGCGCACCCCCTACGTGAGCCTGGGGGGTACCCCGGGACGGTCAGACGGCGGAGAGCTCGGGCTCGGGGGCGCTGACCTCGGCGCGGGTGGGGGTGAGGGTCTCGGTCTCGGCCCGCTCGGCCGCCTCGTTCTCGGCCCAGCGCTCGGCCAGACGCCGACCGGCGCGGCCCACGCGGTCGATCCGCTTCACCAGACGCCGGCGGGCCTCCTCGGCCTCGGGGGTCAGGCCCTCGAGCTTGGGCAGGTGCCAGGTGTCGATCACGACCGGCTGCAGGATCTGGTCGTGGAAGGCGGCGAAGTCGTAGATGCCGGCGGCGGCGATCGCCCGGGCGTGCGACTCGAAGTCCGGGATGCCGACCCCGGGCATGGCGAAGGTGCGCACGACGTGGTCGATGGCCAGCACCGTGCCCGACTGGTCGAGCTCGAGGGCGGCGCTGGAGAGGTCGCGGTAGAAGACGTGGTGGAGGTTCTCGTCCCCCGCCACCCGGCCCATGATCCGCTTGCCCACCTCGTCGGTCATCATCCGGCTGGTGTTGCTGTGGGAGATCCGGGTGGCGAGCTCCTGCAGGGTCACGTAGATCAGGCCCTCGGTGGGGGCCTCGAACCGGGGCACCTGTCCCCCGCTCACCTGGGCCATCCGGCCCCGTTCGAGCGAGATCG
>DATHEV010000612.1:0-4566 GCA_035318405.1 Iamia sp. | reverse complement strand
GACGCAGCAGCAGCGACATCTGGCGGTACGACTCGGCCTGCTTCGACAGGTCGTCGTACACCACGAGCGCGTGCTCGCCGTTGTCCATCCAGTGCTGGCCCATGGCGCAGCCGGAGTAGGGGGCGAGGTACTTGTACGGCGCCGGGTCCGAGGCCGGGCTGACGACCACGACCGTGTAGTCCATGGCGCCGTGGCTGTCCAGGGTGGCGACGGTCTGGGCGACGGTCGAGGCCTTCTGCCCGATGGCCACGTAGACGCACTTCACCCCGAGACCCTTCTGGTTCAGGATCGTGTCGATGGCGACGGTGGTCTTGCCCGTCTTGCGGTCGCCGATGATCAGCTCGCGCTGGCCCCGGCCGATCGGCGTCATGGCGTCGATGGCCTTGATGCCGGTCTGGAGCGGCTCGTGCACGGGCTTGCGGCCCATGATCCCGGGGGCCTGGACCTCCATGCGGCGGGTGCCGACGTTGGTCAGGGGGCCCTTGCCGTCGACCGGCTCGCCCAGGGTGTTCACGACCCGGCCGAGGAGGCCGTCGCCGCACGGGACCGAGAGGATCTCGCCGGTGGCGCGGACGGCCTGGCCCTCGGCGATGTGGTCGACGTCGCCGAGGACGACGGCGCCGATCGACTCCTCGTCGAGGTTCAGGGCCAGACCGATGGTGCCGTCGGCGAACTCGAGCATCTCGTTCACGGCGCAGTCGGGGAGGCCCTCGACGCGGGCGATGCCGTCGCCGACCTCGATGACCCGGCCGACCTGGGCTGCCGTGCTGTCGGGCGTGAAGTCCGCCAGGCTCTTGCGGAGGGCGGCGGTGATCTCGTCGGTGCTGATGGTGAGCTCAGCCATGGGGGCTCGCTTCTCTTCCTTGGAGGACGTGTACTTAGAACGCAGCGCGGAGCTGCTCGAGGCGGCGACGGACCGAGCCATCGATGACCGTGTCGCCGACCTGGGCGACGAGGCCGCCCTGGACCGTGGGGTCGACGACGACCTTGACCTCGACGTTCTTGCCGGTCGCCCGGCCGAGGGCGTCGGCCAGGCGGCCGGTCTGCTCGTCGCTGAGGGCGATGGCGGAGCGGACCCGGGCCACGGCCGACTCCCGGGAGGCGGCCCGGAGGCCGACCAGGGTGTCGACGATGGCCGGCAGGTCACGGGCTCGGCCGTTGCCGACCACCAGACCCACCAGGTTCACGGTGGTCGGCTGGGCCTTGCCGTCGAGCAGGTCGGTGACGACCTGCTGGCGGCTGGCGGCCTCGAGCTGCGGGTTCGAGAGGGTGTCGAGGAGCTCGTCGTTGCCCTCGAGGATCCGGGCGAACCGGAACAGCTCGTCCTCCACCTCGCCGAGGGTGTCCTCGGCGCTGATCACGGCCAGGAAGGCCGCGGCGTAGGCATCGCTCCTCTCGGCCATCAGCTGGCCCCGACCGAGTCGATGTAGCTGTCGATGAGCGCCCGGTTGGTGGCGTCGTCGAGGTTGCGCTCGACGACCCGCTCGGCCGCACCGAGGGCGAGGGAGGTGATCTCGCCCCGGAGGTCGGCGAGGGCCTGGGCCTTGGCCGACTCGGTCTCGGCGGCGGCGCGCTGGCGCATCTCGGCGATCTCGCCGTCGATGGCGGCGATCCGCTCCGAGCGCACGGCGTCGGCGTCCTGGCGGGCTTCTTCGAGGATGCGGGCCGACTCGTTGCGGGCGTCGGCCAGCTGGGCGTGGTAGTCGGCCAGGACCTTGTCGGCCTCGCCCTTGGCGTTCTCGGCCGCCTCGAGGTCGGTGCGGATCCGCTCGGCGCGACCCTCCATCCCCTTCTTGATGCCGGGGAAGGCCAGCTTCCACAGCAGGAACACGACGATGGCGAAGGAGATGCTCCCCCAGACCAGCTCGTTCAGCGGCGGGAGGATCGGGCTCGGCGACTCTTGGCAGTCGTCGACCGCACCGCCCTCGGCGAGGACCTCGATGCATTCGACGTCGGCGTGGGTGCCGCCGTTCTCCTCGGCCTCGTGGATCACGTCCTCCACGGGATCGTGTTCCTGCGCCGCGACGGGCGAGGCGGCTCCGAAGAGGGCGACGACGGCGACGCTGATGGCCGCCAGCAGGACTCGTGTGCGCACGGTGCGTCTCCTCAGCCCGAGATGATGAAGGCGAGGACGAACCCGAACAGGGCCAGGGCCTCGGTGAAGGCGATGCCCAGGAACATGGTGGTGCGCACCATGCCCGCGGCCTCGGGCTGGCGGGCCATCGCGGTGATGGCGTTGCCGACCACGATGCCGATGCCGATGCCGGGGCCGATGGCGGCGCCGCCGTAGACGATGCCACGACCGACGGCGGTCAGTCCGGCCTCCATGTCACCCGTCGTCTGGGCGAGGATGGTGGTGAGCATTCCGGGTCTCCTTGTGGGTTTTCTCTAGCGATCAGATCTAGTGATCAGATCTAGTGATCAGGATGCAGTGCGCCGCCGATGTAGACGGCGGTCAGGATGGTGAAGATGTAGGCCTGGAGGAACGCGACGAGGATCTCGAACCCGGTCAGGCCGACCAGCAGGGCGGCCGGGAAGATGGCGCCGATGTAGGTCGACTCCCAGAGCGCCGTGCTGAGCACGGCGAAGCTGATGAGCAGCAGGTGGCCGGCCAGCATGTTGGCGAAGAGCCGGACCGACAGCGAGAGGGGTCGCACGAACAGGGTCGAGACCAGCTCGATGGGCGAGACCAGGATGTACAGCGCCTTGGGGACCCCCGGCGGGAACATCATGTTCTTGAAGTAGCCGATGGGGCCCTGGTGCTTGATGCCGACGACGTTGAAGATGACCCACACGACGATGGCCATCAGCGCCGGCAGGGCGATGCGGGCGTTCACGGGCATCTGGGCGCCGGGGATGATCCCCCAGATGTTGCAGACGAAGACGAAGCTGAAGATGGCCAGCAGGAAGGGCGTGTAGCGCATGCCGTCGGACCCGATGGTCTGGCGGATGACACCCTCCTGGATGAACTCGACGGCCGATTCGGCGATGTTCTGGACCCCGGTCGGCACCAGCTGCTGCTTGCGGCTGGCGACGATGTAGAAGGCGAAGACCAGGGCCACCGACACCCACATGAGGACGACGACCTTGTTGACCTCGAAGGGCGTGCCCTCGAGGAACAGGGCGGGCCACTCGATGGCGTGGCTGATGGGGGGGAACTCGAGACCCAAGATCACGACGGGTCGGCCTCCTCGGCGGAACGGGTGGTGGACGTGGCAACGGGGCGGGCGGAGGGCTTGACCCCGGGGAAGGCGAGCGACGCCGACACGTGGCGCATCTCGGAGAACAGGAGACCCAGGTGGGTCACGACCAGGGTGATGCCGAGCGGGGTGAGCTCGATCCACGACCAGTCCTTCACCACGAACAAGACGGCCACGACGAGCACCATCCGGACGAGGTAGCCGACGAGCGTGCCGGCCATCAGGCCCGTGACCGAGTGGCGGCCGCTCACGCTCAGGATCACGGCGGTGAGGACGAAGTTGACGACGACGAGGCCGATGGCCACACCGGCGGACGCGGCCCCGTCCCATCCCCAGCCGAGACCGGCGAGACCGGCGAGCACGGGCAGCGCCGGTGCACCCCGGCGCAACATGTCGGAGATCACCTCGGCCTCGGGGGCCGGAGCCGCCTCGGGGCCGACGACGGCGGCGGTCACGGGGCGCTCCGCCGGCTCGAGGGCTGAGGGGCCGTCAGACGGGGGCGGGTGGCGGCCGAGCCGTCGTGGACCGCCATCTCCCGGTCGTAGCCCAGCTTGAGCTTCACGGCCGTGCCGATCACGCCGAAGGCGAACCCACCCAGGGCGAGCGCCGGGCCGGTGCCGAGGGCACGGTCGGCCAGGTACCCGAAGAACCCGAACAGAAGAGGGGTGACCACCAGCTCGAAGCCTCGTGCGAGAGCGTTGCCGAAGCCGTTGTTCGTGTCTTGTCGGGCTCGGAGGTCGAACAACTTCGGGCACCTTTGCCGGGGGCCGAGCGCCACCCGATCGGCGGCGCTTGTGAACACAGGTACAAACTAGTGGGGGGCCTCCCCGGGTGCAACTTTCACACGCTCGCAACAGAGAGGGCCATTCCCTCGGAGGTCAGAGGGTCAAGGTGCCGTCGGCCGTGCGGTGGGCGGCGACACCGACGGGTTCGTCCTCGGTGACGAGGGCGATCACGTCGTCGGCGGTGCTGGTGGCCCAGGCCCGGTCGCGGCCCGGCGTGCGGGTCGCCAGGTAGGCCATCTCGGCGACGCCATCACGGTCGTGCATCACCGTCGCCCCCTCGATGCGGACGGCGCCCTCGTGGTCGGACACCAGCTCGACCGAGCCCACGTCGTCGACCTCGGCCTGGCAGTCGCGGTGCACGAAGCGGCCCCGGGGCGGCGGGGTCGTGGAGTAGACGCCGAAGGCGTGCTTGGTGAGGTAGCCGCCGTTGGCGGTGATGAGCCCCACGCTGCCGGCATCGGCGCGCAGGAGCCCGGCCATGGTGGCGATCGAGTGCGACACGTAGTCGTTCCACGGACCGCCGGCGAAGCTCAGCCCGCCGGTGACGGTGAGCTGGCGGTCGAGGCCGAGGCCGAGCTCGT
>DATHEV010000611.1:0-4668 GCA_035318405.1 Iamia sp. | reverse complement strand
CAGGCGCCGTTGGACTTCTTGGTCCGCATGATCAGGAGGCCGCCGCTGAGCGAGACGTTCGAGGCCTTGGGGGACGTGCTGGCCTTGGGCGACTCGACACTGTTCCACGGGGTGGCCTCGTCGTAGACGTTCCACTTGGTGCCGTCGACCTTGGTGCCGTTGAACTCGTCCGACCAGGACAGGTTCCAGTCGTCGGGTCCGGTGGGCTGGGTGGTGGGCGGCGTCGGGGTCGTGGGGGGCGGGGTGGCGCCGCTGATGTCGAGGGCCGGGATCGCCGTGGCGGACGGCGCGCCCTCGGTCGAGGTGATCTCCAGCTCGTAGGCGCTGGAGGTGGTGATGGCGAGGTAGACCCGGCCGTTGCTGGCCTTCACGCCGGTGAGGGCGATCCGCTGGCGGGCGCCGGCGGTGGTGGAGGCCAGGGTGCCGACCTTCGAGCCGAGGGCGGGCCGGGTCTCGAACGTCGTGTGGTTGGTGAACGAGCCGGTGTTGTGCACGGCCAGGGCGAAGCCGGAGTGCCGGGGGGTGATGCCGAGCGTCGCCTTGAGGTTGGTGGTGTTGGCGGCGGAGACGGGGAACGAGATGTACCCGACCTTCTGCTTGCCGTCGCTGTTCATGATGCGCAGGACCGTGTCGTTGCCCCGGGTCGAGCTGGGGTTGACCGAGACGGTGAAGGTGTCGATGTCGGCCTTGGTGATCCGGCTCGCCGGAGGCTTCGGCGGGGGCGTGGGCTCGGGCTCGCAGGCGGCGAGGCCGGTGGCGGCGAGGGCCAGCCCGGCGAGGAGGGCCGTGACCTTGTGGCGGGGGGTGCGGGTGAGGGACAACGCTCTCAGCTCCAGTGGGTTGGTGGAGCCCATCCCAGGCTCCGTCCCACCCAGATCGGCCCCGGAGCGCCCGCCGTGAGGGGCCGATGGTCACTTTCAGCAACTTCACCGACGCGGAGAGTGGAGGTCTAGTCTACGATCCGTCGTCGCTCGGCCACTCGATGCGGTCGAGGGCGGCCCGGAGACGCGTCGCCCGGCGGGGGTTGCCGGTGCCGGCCCACGCCACCTTCCCCTCCAGGTGGCGTCGGAGATCGGCATGCCCGGCGGCACCGGTCACGGCGGTGGGGCCATGGGTCGCGGCCCGGTGCAGCTGGGCCCGGAGCCGGTCGACGTCGGACCGGGCCACCTGCGCCGTCCGGTTCACCACCAGGCCGGTGACGATCTGGCGCTGGGAGGCCGTGCGGACCCGGATCTTGCCCTCGTGGAGCCGAAAGCCCTCCTCCGCGACGATGCGCCGCACCAGGTCCACCACGGCCGGAGCCCGCCGCCGCAGGACGCCGGGCCCCGAGAACGTCAGGTCGTCGGCGTAGCGGGTGTAGGTCAGCCCGGCGGTGGCGGCCAGCCCGGCGAGACGCCGGTCGAGGCCGAAGGCGACCAGGTTGGCCAGGGCCGGCGAGGTCGGCGCCCCCTGGGCCAGGTGCGGGCCGGCCAGGGCGTCCAGCAGTCGGCGGCGCCGGGCCACCTGGTCGGGGTCGCGCACCTCGGGCGCCGCCGTCCGGACCCGCGCCGGAGTGGTGGTGGTGCACAGGGCGGCGAGGGCGTGGGCGACGGGCTCGGGGTAGCCGGCGTGGCGGAACACCCCGTACACCCGCCCGCCCCGGACCGAGGTGAAGAAGGCCTCCAGGTCGAGCCCGATCACCACCGCCCGGCCGGTGTGGAGGACGGCACCGGTGGCGGCCGAGCGGCCGGGGCGGAAGCCGTGGGCGGCCTCGTGGGCCGGGATGCGGTCGAGGATCTCGTGCAGGACCTGGCGCTGGAGGTCCTTGAGCTCTCGCTTGGGCGCCTCGAGCAGCCGGGGCGAGCCGTCGGCCTTGCGGATCCACGTCCGGTGGTGGTGGACGAGGCGGACGTCCGCGGCGGTGCGCTCGGACCGGCGCCGGTCGGCGAACCAGGCCAGGTGGTCGAGATCGAGGGCCAGCCACCGGGCCAGCGCCTCGAGGTCGTCGATCACCGGCACGCCCCACCGCCGGGTGACCATGGCCGTGGGCGCCCCGGTGGCCCAGACCGCGACCCGCAGCGGCCGGTCGGGGTCGTCGGCGGCGTCCCGGAACAGGGCGCAGGCGGCGACGAAGCCGGCGAGCTCGCGGGGTCGGTCGCGGGGCCGCTCGGGGTAGCCGCGCACCACCACCTCGGCCAGCCGGGTCGGCCAGTGGCGCTGGTCGCCGACCGCCCGCTTGGCCCGGCGGCCCATGCTCGACGGCTCCCACGGCCCGGCCAGGAAGGCCCCGGCGATGGCGGTGGCGGCGTCGTCGCTGCGCCGCTGGCGTCCCCTGCCCCCTCGGCCCACGTCAGGCGCCGTTCTGAGGCGGGTGGTGCACGCCGGCGTTCCCGCTGCGCCTCGGAACGGTCGCCGGTCGGGCTCCGGTCGACGATCGTCCGGGTGGTGTGAGACCGCGGCGTCCGACCTGTCCTGTCCTGCTGGCGCCCGGGTGCACGGAGGGCGCTCCCGCGCCGGCGCGGCGATGGTGGCCCACGAAGGGCTCCCCGGGGATGCCCCGGAGGGGTCGGCGGGGCCGAAGCCCCGTCGGCCGGCTCGGACGCCGCAGCCTCACGGCGCCGGACGGTAGCCGCGCCGCCGGTCAGGCCTCGGCCAGGGCCTCGATGTGCACGACCGGCTCGCCGACCTCGTCGGAGGCGGCCAGGTCGACGGTGGCCCGGATCCGCCAGCCGTGCTCGCCGTCGGGGTCGGCCAGCAGCTGCTGGACCTCCCAGCGGTCGGGGTGCTCGTCGATGATGAGCATCCGGGCGCTGCGGGCGTCGCCGTCGATCCCGATGCTCGGGTGCTCGGAGAAGTAGGGCTGGGCCGCCTGGTGCCAGCGGTCGGCGGTCCAGCCGGTGTCGCCGTCGAGCTCGCCCAGGGCCGTCCAGCGCTGCCGGGCCAGCAGCTCGACCCGGCGGAACAGGGCGTTGCGGACCAGCACGGTGAAGGCCCGGCGGTTCCGGGTGACCGGCGGCGGGCCCTGCTCGACGACGAGGTCGGCGGGATCGACGCCGTCGACCAGCTCGGACGGGTGCCGCAGCGCCTCCCACTCGTCGAGGAGGCTGGAGTCGGTCTGGCGCACGACCTCGCCCAGCCACTCGGTGATGTCGATCAGCTCCTCGGTCTTGTCGTCCTCGGGGATGGTCTTGACCAGGGTCTTGTAGGCGTCGGTGAGGTAGCGGAGCACCATGCCCTCGCTCCGGGCCAGGCCGTGGTGGCGGACGTAGTCGCCGAAGCCCATCGCCCGCTCGTACATCTCCCGCACGACGCCCTTGGGCCGCAGCGGGGTGTCGGCCACCCACGGGTGGCTCTCGCGATAGACGCCGAACATCGGCACGAGCAGCTCGGCCAGGGGCTGGGGATGGGTGATGGTGTCGAGCTCGGCCATGCGCTGCTCGTACTCCATGCCCTCGGCCTTCATCCGGGTCATGGCCGCGTCCTTGGCCGCCTTGCGCTGGGCGGTGATGACCGGCCGGGGGTCCTCCAGCACGGACTCGATCACCGACACCACGTCGAGGGCGTGGGTCTCGGACTCGGGGTCGAGCAGCTCGAGGGCGGCGAGGGCGAAGGGGGCGAGGGGCTGGTCGAGGGCGAAGTTGGGCTGGAGCTCGACCGTGACCCGCACGGTCCGCCCCTTCTCGTCGGGCTCGGGCAGCTCCTCGACCACGCCGCCCTCGATCAGCGACGCCTCGATCTCGGCCGCCCGGGCCAGGTGCGCCTCCTTCTCGGCGTCGGGCTCGTAGCTGGTCTCGATCAGCCGGCGGAGGGCGGCACGGCCGTCGCCGGGCCGGTCGAGCACGTTGATCAGCATCGAGTGGGTGACCTTGAGGTGCGAGGTCAGCGGCTCGGGCTCGGCCGCCACCAGGCGGGTGAAGGTGGGCTCGCCCCACGACACCATCCCGTCGGGCGGCTTCTTCTTCACCAGCTTGCGCCGCTTCTTGGGGTCGTCGCCCGCCTTGGCCTCGAGCCGGGCGTTCTCGATGGCGTGCTCGGGCGCCATGACGACGACCCGGCCCATGGTGTCGAACCCGGCCCGCCCGGCCCGCCCGCCGACCTGGTGGAACTCGCGGGCGCTGAGCAGGCGGGTCGAGATGCCGTCGTACTTCGACAGCGACGTCATCAGGACGGTGCGGATGGGGACGTTGATGCCGACCCCGAGCGTGTCGGTGCCGCAGATGACCTTGAGCAGGCCGGACTGGGCCAGCCGCTCCACCAGCCGCCGGTACTTGGGGAGCATCCCGGCGTGGTGCACGCCGATGCCGTTGCGCACGAAGCGGCTGAGCGTCTTGCCGAAGCCGGCGGCGAAGCGGAAGTCGCCGAGGGCCTCGGCGATGGCGTCCTTCTCCTCCCGCGAGGCCAGCTTGAGGCTCATCAGGGCCTGCGCCCGCTCGGCCGCCCCGGCCTGGGTCGGGTGCACGATGTAGACGGGCGCGGCGTCGGTGTGGAGCAGCTCCTCGATGGTCTCGACGATGGGCGACAGCCGGAACTCGTGGACCAGCGGCACCGGCCGGCTGCCCGAGCGGACCACGGCGACGGGGCGCTGGGTCCGGCTCTCGAGGTCGTCGACGAAGCGGGTGACGTCGCCCAGGGTGGCCGACATGAGCACGTGCTGGGCCTCGGTCAGCTCCAGCAGTGGCACCTGCCAGG
>DATHEV010000610.1:0-6897 GCA_035318405.1 Iamia sp. | reverse complement strand
CCGACCACGCCGACCACGCCGACCACGCCGACCACGCCGACCACGCCGACCACGCCGACCACGCCGACCACGCCGACCACGCCGACCACGCCGACGATCGGGCCCGGCTGCGGTTCGCGGCGCTGAGCGCGGTCGGCGTGGCCGTCACCGTCGTGGTGTGGCGCCGATCCGAGCTGGTGATCCTCTCCTGGCTGTCGACCGACGAGGAGGTCGCCCGGTACTCCGTCGCCTTCGCCGCCTCCGCCGTCCTCCTCACGCTGTCCGAGCGGTTCGCCGGCGCCCTCACCGCCCCCTTCAGCGGCCTGGTCCATCGGGGGGAGGGCGAGCGCCTCCGCGCCGCCCGCGGGCGCGCCGTGCGCCTGCTCGCGATCGCCACCCTGCCCCTCGTGGGCTGCGCCGCCGGCCTCGGCCCGGCGGCCATCCGGGTGGTCTACGGCGACGAGTACGGGAGGAGCGGCGTCGTCCTGCTGGTGATGCTGGCGATGATGGCGGCGCTCCCGGTGTGGACGGTGAGCGCCGCCGTGCTGGCTGCCCACGGCGACGCTACGTCGCCCCTGCTGGCCGGCGCCGGCGCGGTGGTGGTCGACATCGCCCTGTCGGTCCCGCTCGTCGCCGCCCACGGCGCGCTGGGAGCGGCGCTGGCCAGCGTGGGTGGCCAGGTGACGGTGATCTCGGCGCTGTCCCTGCTCGTCCGGCGGCGCGCCGGCCCCACACCGTGGGACGTCGACTCGATGGGACGGGCGCTGGTCGTCGCCGCCGTCGCGGGAGGCTGCGCCGGGGGCGTGGCGGTCCTGGTGCCCGGGCCCCTCGGCCTGGCCGGGGCCGGGCTCGCCGCACTGGTGGCCCTGGTGGTGGCGGGTCGGACGGCCCGCCCCCTGACCCGCGCCGACGCGGCGTGGTTGACCGCCAGCGGGGGTGGGCGTCTCGGCCCCCGCGCCACGCGGTCGCTGGAGCGGTTCGCCCGCGCTCCGGGCGGCGACGCCTACGAGGAGGCCGACGCCACGACGTCCTCGTAGAGCTCCGTGTAGCGGGCGGCGATGACCGCCGGGGAGTGGTGGGCGACGACGTGGGCGTGGGCGGCGTCCCCGAGCCGCTGCCGGAGGGCGGGGTCGGACAGCACGTCGACCAGCGCCGCGGCCAGGTCCTCGTCGGACTCGGCCTGCAGCAGCTGGTCGCCGGGGCGGACGTCGAGGCCGCGGCACGCGACCGCCGTCGCCACCGTCGCCGCCCCCGAGGCCATGGCCTCCAGGACCGTGTTCTTCATCCCCGTGCCGTGGCTCCGGGGGCAGGCGACGGCGCCCGCCCGCCACAGCCACGGACGGAGGTCCGGCGGGTCGGCCACGACCTCGACGCCGGGGAGGGCGACGAGCGCCCGCACCGAGGCCGGAGACCGGCGCCCCACCAGCGCCAGGCGGGCATCGGGGACCCGGCGCCGGACGAGGGGGAGGATGCACTCGGCCAGCCGGCGGGCCGCGTCGGCGGTGGCCGGCGCCGACAGGGCGCCGGTGAGGACGATGAGCTCGGGATCCCGGGGCGGTTCCGTCGCCGGGCGGGCGAACGCACCGGCGTCGACGGCCAGGGGGATCACGACGGTGCGGAGCGAGGGGGCCAGGCGCTGCACGGCGCGGGCGTCGTCGTCGGTCACGAACACGGCGGCGCGGTACGGCCGCAGGGCGGGCCCGAGGGCGCGGCGGACCGACCGCTCCTGCTGGGCCCGCCAGAGCCGCGCCCCGCCGGTGGCATCGGCCCGCTGGGCGCGGATGTTGCGGTGGCGCGCGTCGAGCGGCGCCACCACGGCGGGCACACCGGCCAGCAGGGGGGCGACGGGCGCGAGGTCGTCGAGGGCGACGTGGGCGACGTCGAAGTGGCGCGTCGAGACGAGGGCGGGCAGCACGTCGGCGAAGGGGCGAGACAGCCGGGCCCAGTCCACAGGGCGCCGCAGGACGAGGGCCGCCGCCCGGTCCCGGGCCCGCTCGGCGAGGCCGGGGGCCGGGGCATCCAGCGCCATCAGCTCGACGCCCTCGAGCTCGTTCCCCTGGTCGTTCCCCTGATCGGGCCACCGGAGGGCGACCACGCACACCTCGTGCTCGACGGCCAGGGCCTCGACCAGGGTCCGCAGCTGGAGCCGCATCCCATCGAGGGGTGGAAGCGGCGCCGCCGACGCGCAGACGAGGACGCGCATGGCAGACGGTACCCGCCGCCCCGAGCTCGGTGGGGTAGACGCCCGGTTTCGGGCACCTACCCCACCGAGTTCGGCGTGGGGCCTACCTTGGGACGGTGCCCGGCCGCCACCCCCTCGTCGTCGCGCTGGAACCGGTGGCCGCGGCGCTGGGCGCCACGCTGGTCGGCCGGTCGCGGGTGCGGGCCGACGACATCCCGCTCGAGTGGGAGGGCGAGGTCGTCGGCGGGCTGCGCCTGCCGGCCAAGGGCGCCGGCCTGGCCCGTCTGATCGAGGAGGTCGAGGCCGAGGTGGGGGGCCCGCTGGCCTCGCTCTCGCGCGAGGACAAGCAGCGGGCCGTCGCCCTCCTCGACGAGCGGGGCGCCTTCGCCTACCGGCGCTCGGTCGAGGACGTGGCCGACTCCCTCGGCGTCAGCCGCTTCACCGTCTACAACTACCTCAACGCCCGCCGGCGCTAGCGACACACGCCGACGGCATCGTCGGTAGCATCGCCGCCGTGCTGGTCCTCGAGTTCACCGTCGAGCCGTTCGCCGAGGGCGCCCCCGGGCCCCACGTGCAGGCCGCCCTCGACGCCGCCGAGGGGCCGGAGGTCGAGGTCGAGTTCGGCCCCTTCGGCACCATGGTCCGGGGTCCCGACGAGGCCGTGCTGGCCGTCGCCGACCGGGTCGTCCGCGCCGCCATCGGCGCCGGCGCCAGCCAGGTCTCGGCCCGGATCTCCCGAGCCTGACCCGCCCTGGCGAACTCGGGGGGAAATGTGCCCCCAGAGGGGCGTGTTTCCCCCCGAGTTCGGAGGGGGTCAGCGGGGCGGGAGGCCCTGGACGGGGGGGAGGACGGACCAGGGAAAGTTGATCCAGCGGTCGGTGACCTTCCAGGCGTGGTCGGGGACGATCACGCTCTGGGGCTTGTGGTAGAGCACCGCGGTCTTGACCGAGGCGACGTGCTGGGCCAGGACCTCGCGCACCAGGCGGAGGGTGTGGCCCGTGTCGGCCACGTCATCGACCACCAGGACGTCGAGCCCGCTGACGTCGACCAGGTTGAGGCTGGGGGGCAGCACCACGGGGACGTCGAGGCGGGCGTCGACCCCCGTGTAGAACTCGACGTTGATGGCGCCGCAGTTCTTGACGCCGAGGGCGTAGGCCAGGGCCCCGGCGACGGTGAGCCCGCCCCGGGCCACGGCCACGACGATGTCGGGGATCGCTCCGTCGACGGCGACGGCCGTGGCCAGCTCGCGGGTGGCCTCGCCGAACAGCTCCCAGGTGAGCTCCTCGCGGTCGGCATCGGTCGTGGCGTCGGTGGGGTTGACCTCGCTCATCGGCGCCACCTTGGCACAGCCGCGGAGCCCGTTCGTCAGCGGGCCTCGCGCTCGTAGGGCTGGCCGAGCGCGGCCGGGGCGCCGAGGCGGCGCCGGGCCCAGCCGGCGGAGACGACGACGAGGACGACGATCGTCATCAGGTAGGGGAGCGAGTCGAGGAGCTGGGTGGACACCTCGACGTCGCGGGCCTGGAGGGTGAAGGCGAGGCTCACGAAGGCGCCGAAGAGGTACGCGCCCACGAGGATCAGCTCCGGCCGCCAGAAGCCGAAGATCACCAGGGCGAGGGCGATCCAGCCCCGTCCACCGGTCAGGCCGTCGCTCCACAGGGGGATGATGGCGAGGGGGTAGAACGAACCGCCCAGACCGGCGAGGCAGCCGCCGGCCACGGTGTGCAGGTACCGGGACCGGACCACTCCGATGCCCATGGCGTCGGCGGTGGCCGGTGACTCGCCCACGGCGCGCAGGTGGAGGCCCGGTCGCGAGCGGAACAGGTACCACCAGAGCCCGATCACCAGCAGCCACGACGCGTAGGTGAGGGCGTTCTGGCGGAAGAGGATGGGTCCGACCACGGGGAGATCGCCCAGCCCGGCCACCTCGATCAGGTCCAGTCGGTGCGGGACGGGGCCCCGCCCGAGGTCCCAGGTGTTGGCGAGGAACGACGACAGCCCGGCGGCGCCGGCCAGGATGGTGATGGCCAGCCCGCTGACGATCTGCTCGACCTTGAAGGTCAGCACCAGGACGGCGTGGACCAGGGCGGCGACCCCGCCGGCGACCATGGCCGCGAGGAGGGCGAGGGTGAGGGCCAGCCACCCCGGGCCACCGGCGTTGAGCGACGTCCAGGCGGCGGCGACCGCCCCCATCAGCATCATGCCCTCGACCCCGAGGTTGAGGACCCCGGATCGTTCGGTGAGCATCTCGCCCAGGGCGGCCAGGAGCAGCGGGGTCCCGTAGAAGACCGCCGACACGGCGATGACCACGAAGATGTTGTCGTTGACGCCCCGGCCCGAGGCCAGCTCGGTCACCCCGACGGGGGCGTCGGTGGTGGCCAGCAGGTCGACGAGCCCGAGGGCGGTGGCGATCACGCCGTCGCCCCCGCCGGCGCGGCGTCGTCGGCGGGGGCCGGCGGGTCGTCGGAGAGCTGGAGACCCGGGGTGCGCCGGATCCGGTAGCGGCTGAACAGCTCGCCCGCCAGCGTGCACACCAGCAGGAGGCCCTGGAGGGTCCCGACCAGGCCCGCCGGGAAGTCGGGGCCCTGGAGGGCCCGTCCGGCGTTGGCGAGACCGCCCATGACGATCGCCACCACGACCACCGCCAACGGGTTGAGCCGGGCGAGGGCGGCGACCACGATCCCGGCGTAGCCGTAGCCGGCCTGGCCGAGGGCCTTGGGGTCGAGGACGTGGCGCGTGTCGCCCACGTCGCTCGCTCCACCCAGGCCGGCCACCGCCCCCGACAGGGCCAGCAGGACGAAGGTGACCCGGCGCGTCCTCATCCCGGCGTGGCGGGCGGCGCGGGGCTCGTCGCCGATGACCCGGACCTCGAAGCCGAAGCGGGTCGAGCGGAGCACGACGAACAGGCTGACGGCCACCACCGCGCCGACGAGGAACCCCAGCGGGAGCACGACGTCGCCGACGGTGAAGCTCGGCCACTCGGCCCGGTCGGGGATCGGCTTGCCCTGCGGGAACATCAGGCCGCTGCCGTCGAGCTTCCGCCACGGCGACCGGGACCCGAAGATCAGGTAGGTGGCCAGGTTGAGCGCCACGTAGTTGAGCATCAGCGTGGTGATGATCTCGTTGGTGCGGAGCCAGGCCCGGAGGGCGGCGGCGATGCCGGCCCACGCCGCCCCGGCCAGCGCACCGGCGACCAGCATGGCCACGACGGTGACGGCGACGGGCCCGTCGCCGAGCTGGAGGCCGGCCCAGGTGGCCCCGATGGCCCCGACGACCAGCTGGCCCTCGCCGCCGATGTTGAAGATGCCCATGCGGAACGCCACCGCTGCCGCCAGCCCGGTGAAGAGCAGCGGCGAGGCGGCCACCAACGTGGCCGACAGGGCGCCCTCGGCCAGGAACCCGCGCTGGAGGATCCGGTCGTAGGTGGCGTACGGGTCCTTGCCGGCGGCGGCCAGCACCACCGCCCCGATGGCGAGGGCGGCGACCAGAGACGCCAGCGGCACGGCCACCGTGAGCCACCGGGGCCGGTCGATGCGGCGCTCCATGTGGAGACCGGCCAGGGGCCCCCTCACGGCTGCGCCGCCCCGGCGCCGTCGCGGTGGGCGGTGTCGCCGCCCATGAGCAGGCCCAGCTCCTCGACGTCGGCGTCGGCCCGGTCGACCGTTGCCACGAGACGGCCCTCGTAGATCACGGCGATGCGGTCCGACAGGCTGAGGATCTCGTCCAGGTCCTCGCTCAGGAGCAGGACCCCCACCCCCCGCTCCGCCGCCTGCACGATGAGGGCCCGCACCGACTCGATGGCGCCCACGTCGAGGCCGCGGGTTGGTGACGCCGCCACCAGCACCTGCGGATCGGAGGACAGCTCGCGGGCCAGGAGCACCTTCTGGACGTTCCCGCCCGAGAGCACCCGCGTGGGTGTGGTGGGCCCGGGGCAGCGCACGTCGTACTCGCCGATGAGGTCCCGGGCCCGGGCCCGGATCCGGGACCGGCGGACGAACGGCCCGGTGGACAGGGGGCCACGGCGGTAGGCCACGAGGGCCAGGTTGTCCTCGACCGGCAGCGACGGCGCCAGCCCGGTGTGCAGGCGATCCTCGGGGACGAGAGCGAGGCCCGCCCGCTGGGCCCGGCGAGGGTCGGCCTTCCGCAGCGGGGTGCCGGCGATGGTGACGGTGCCCTCGGTGGCGGCGCGCGTGCCCCCGATGACCTCGGCCAGCTCGCGCTGGCCGTTGCCCGCCACCCCGCACACACCGACGATCTCGCCGGCGCGCACGTCGAGGTCGACGCCGGCGAGGGCGGCCCCGCCCCGGTCGCCCATGGCCGACACGCCCCGCAGGGCCAGCCGGACCTGGTCGGAGGCCACCGGCGCCCGGGGGACGTGGTCGGCCCCGAGGAGGACGTCGCGTCCGACCATGAGCCGGGCCAGCTCGCGGGTGGTGGTGCCGGCCACGGCGCGGGCGCCCTGGCTGCGGCCGTCGCGCATGACGGTGACCCGGTCGGCCACCGCCCGGACCTCGTCGAGCTTGTGGGAGATGAACACGACGGACCGGCCCTCGTCGGTCATGCGGCGGAGGACGGCGAACAGGCCCTCGGCCTCCTGGGGGGTGAGCACGGCGGTCGGCTCGTCGAGGATCAGGATCCGGGCCTTGCGCGACAGGGCCTTGAGGATCTCGACCCGCTGCTGCTGGCCCACGGACAGCTGCCAGATGCGGGCGGAGGGATCGACGTCGAGCCCGTAGCGC
>DATHEV010000609.1:0-4034 GCA_035318405.1 Iamia sp. | reverse complement strand
CAGCTCGAAGGTCCATCCCCGTGTCCGGACCCCGTCGAGGAGGAGGTCGCGAAGGTGCTCGAGGAGCTCGGTCCGTCTCTCGCCGTCGACCCCGTCGTTCGCCAGCCGATAGATGTCGCCCTCGAGGATGAGTGAGGGTGCGGCCGACGACCCGAGCACGGCCATCTGCGAGGCGATGTTGCTGACGTCCACCAGATCCCACGACGCGCGGGCCTCGTCGACGCGGCCCAACCCCCACAGCAGGCCGGCGTGGTTGCCGAGGTAGAAGGGGTCGGTCGGGCGATTCTCGAGGGCGCGACGGAAGTAGGTGTCGGCCGTGTCGTGGTCGCGGCGGACGTTTCTGAGAAAGCTCGCGTAGGTGCCGAGAAGGTTGGCGATGGTCGGGTTGATGTCGATGGCGCGTCGGAAGTGGATCTCGGCGGCGTCGTGGTCGTTGCGGACATAGGTGAGGAAGTTCGCGTAGTTGCCGAGGACGACGGCGTCGGTGGGGTCGGCGTCGATGGCGCGTCGGTAGTGGGCCTCGGCGTTGTCGTGGTCGTGCCGGACCTGGAAGAGGAAGCTGGCGTAGGCCTCGAGGAGCGAAGCCGACGTCGAGAACGTCTCGATTCCCTCTCGGTAGATCTGGTCCGCTCGGTCGGGATCGGACTCCTTGTAGCGTGCCGCCTCGGCCTGGACGGCGAACCACGTGTCGAACTTGGCTCGAGCGCTGTCGACCGAGTCTCGGATGACCTCAGGTGTCGTGTCGTCGGCGTCGACCTCGCCCTGGAGCGTCGTGAAGGTGTCCTGGTAGCGCTTGAGCAGAGACTCGAAGCGATCGCCCTTGGGGTGGGGGAGATCGAAGACCTGCTGGACGACCGCCATCAGCTCGTCGAAGTCGAGGTGGGGGACGTGGAACGTCTCGGGGCGGTGCCGCAGCCACTCGCCCAGCTCGGTGTCGGGGATCCGATTGCCGACCCAGTAGACACCGCGGGCGATCGATGCCGTCGGGAGGGCCTTCAGGGCGTCCGTGACGCCCTTGTCGTGACCGCCGTAGCCGAGGAAGATCAGGGCTCGGTCACGCAGGTGCCGGTCCAGGACCTCTCGATAGGCCTCGTGCAGCTGGGCGAGCTGGTTGGCGTCGTTGAGGGGAGCGAGCATGGCGTCCCCGTGGAGCTTGACGATGGTGGGCCGGGTCCGGCCGCTGGCGGCGAAGTCGGCCAACGAGGCGTGGCTGACGACGAGCGGTCGTGTCCGGGTGTAGAGGTAGAGCGCATCGGCCACCAGGTCGTCGAAGTTCGTCGTGAAGACGACGTTGCACTTCGGGCCGCATCCGGCGTGCTCGATGAGCTGGGCGAAGGTCGCGTATCCGAACCCGGGATCGTGGCGGGTCACGAGCCGCTCGATCTCCTCCTGCTGGTCGGCGGCGGTCTGGAACAGACGGGTCATGACGTCGGAGTACGACGCCGCCGGATCCTTCGGGTCGTGATCGGGGAAGGTCCGGGCGACGTAGTCGTCGTAGGGCTCCTTGGGAGCGGCCTCGCTGTGGAGCTGCCGGAGCCAGCGCTCGGTCAGCTCCCCGGCCAGAGGGATGCCCGACGACCTGGACGTGCCCGCACCGAGGAACCAGGCCGTCTGGGCGTCGCCCTCCAAGAGGCGCTTCAGCCGCCGGACGAACTCCTCGACCTCGATCTTCTGGATGCGGTCGCCCGCTGTCTCCCCCATGGCGGCGGACAGTACAGGTCGGTCCCTGCGGGACCGTCGGTAGCGTTGCAGGGTGCCTCCGGTCGTCGCTCCGCCGCTGTTCGCCTTCGAGAACACGTTCGTCCGTGACCTCGAGGGCCTGTACGTGCGCTGGGAGGGCGCGGTGGCGCCGGCGCCCCGGCTGGTGGTGCTGAACGAGGCCCTCGCCGCCGAGCTGGGCGCCGATCCGGAGGCCCTGCGGAGCGCCGACGGCGTCGCCGTGCTGGCCGGCAGCGTCGCCCCCGAGGGCGCCGAGACGGTGGCCCAGGGCTACGCCGGCCACCAGTTCGGCGGCTACTCGCCCCGCCTGGGCGACGGCCGGGCCCTGCTGCTCGGCGAGGTCCACGACACCGCCGGGCGGCGGCGCGACATCCACCTCAAGGGCTCCGGCCGCACGCCCTTCGCCCGCGGGGGCGACGGCAAGGCCGCCCTCGGACCCATGCTGCGCGAGTACGTCGTGGCCGAGGCCATGCACGCCCTCGGCATCCCCACCACCCGGGCGCTGGCCGTCGTGGCCACCGGCGAGACGATCGGCCGTGACACCGGCATGCTGCCGGGCGCCGTGCTCACCCGGGTGGCCGCCAGCCACCTGCGGGTCGGCAGCTTCCAGTACGCCGCCGCCCTCCCCGACCGGACCGTCCTGCGCCGCCTGGCCGATCACGCCGTCGATCGGCACCACCCGGACGCTCGCGACGCCGACGCTCCCTACCTGGCGCTGCTCGAGCGGGTCGCCGCCGTCCAGGCCGACCTGATCGCCCGGTGGATGCTCGTCGGGTTCATCCACGGCGTGATGAACACCGACAACATGACGATCTCGGGCGAGACCATCGACTACGGCCCGTGCGCCTTCATGGAGGCCTACGACCCGGCCACCGTCTTCAGCTCGATCGACCACGGCGGGCGCTACGCCTACGGCAACCAGCCCGGCATCGCCCAGTGGGACCTGGCCCGCCTGGCCGAGGCCCTGCTGCCGCTGCTGGCCGAGGAGGCCGGCGACGACGTGGACGCCGCCGTGGCCCGCGCCACCGACGTCCTCGAGCGCTACCCGGCCCTCTACGAGCGGGCCTGGGCCGACGGCATGCGGGCCAAGCTCGGCCTCGATGCTCCCGACGAGGCCCTGGCCTCCGACCTGCTGAGCCTCCTCCAGGAGCAGGCGATCGACTGGACGTCCTGGTTCCGGGCCCTGGCCGCCGACCTCCGGGGCGACCGGGACGCGGCGCGCGGCCTCGCCACCGACATCGTGGCCGCCGACGCCTGGCTCGCCCGCTGGCGGGCGCACGAGCCGGACGCCGACGCCATGGACGCCGTCAACCCGATCTACATCCCCCGCAACCAGATCCTCGAGGAGGTCCTCGACGCCGCCACCGCCGGCGACGAGGCCCCGCTCCACGAGCTGCTCGCCGTCCTGGCCCAGCCGTTCACCGAGCGCCCCGGCCTCGACCGCTACGCCGCCCCCGCGGCGCCCGGCGCGCGCCCCCACCGCACCTTCTGCGGAACCTGACCGGTCAGCCCGAAACGGCAGACCCTGCCGCCGGGACGTAGGTTGGCCGCGGGATGGGGAACAGCACGGAGGGGAGCCGTCTCGAGCGGTGGCGGGCGGCGACGGACGCGCCGTTGGTCGTCCTCGCCGTGGGAACCCTCCCGCTCCTCCTGCTCGAGCTCGAGCGCGACCGCCTGGCCCACCACGACCGCCTCTTCCTCGACGCGACCAACGTCGTCGTCCTGGTCGCGTTCGCCACCGACTACCTGGTCGAGCTCGTCCTGGCCGAGGATCGCCGCCGGCACCTCCGGACCGAGTGGACCAGCCTGGCGATCGTCGTCGCGCAGGCGGTCGCCATCGTTCCGGGGCTGGCCGGGCTGGGCGCCCTGCGGGCCCTGCGCGGGGCGAGGCTGCTCCGGTTCGTCGCCGCCGGGCTCCGCCTCGCCGCGGTGGGCGGGGTCGCGGCCCGTCGGGGCACCGGCCTGCTGCGACGTCATGCCGGGGGGCTCGCCCTCGGCACCGCCGGCCTGACGTGGATCACCTCGGCGGTGGTGTTCACCCTGGCCGAGGACGTCGGGCGGTCAGGGCGGGTGTCGTCGTTCTTCGACGCCCTGTGGTGGTCGACGTGCACCATCACGACGGTCGGCTACGGCGACGTCTACCCGGTGACGGCCATCGGCCGGTTGACGGGCGCGTTCACGATGGTCGTCGGGGTGTCCGCCTTCGCCGTCATCACGGCCCGGGTCGCGCAGGCGCTCGTCCGGCCGGATCGAGACCCGACCATCGGTACCTGACGCGGGTGGCTCAGCAGCACGAGGGGCGGTGGTCGTCGCCT
>DATHEV010000608.1:0-2315 GCA_035318405.1 Iamia sp. | reverse complement strand
CCGCGGTCGATCCGAAGGTCGAGGCGTCCATGGGCGCCAAGGGCCGCACGGTGCTCGGGCCCGGCGGCGACGCGGTGTGCCCCGAGGTCGAGTGGGTGGGTCGGATGACCGACCGGGTCGTGCCCCAGGAGATCGTGCGCGAGAGCGTCGAGCGCACGGTCAACGAGGTCGACATCTCGGGGATCGAGTGCCGGTACGGGGACGACATCCGGGTGGGCAAGCTGCACGGCTTCGAGGACCGCGTGCACGCTCTGCGGGAGGGCGGTGGGCCGGTCGAGATGCGCGCCGGACCGTTCCCCGGCTCGGTCCGGTTCGACGACCCCGCCGCCGGCACGGCGACGATCGTGTTCGAGGACGAGGACGAGGTGATGGAGGCCTTCGTCCAGCTGCCGATCGACCTCGACGGCTACCTCATCTCGCTGGCGGACCTCACCCTCAACTAGGGCCCGCGACCGGGGTCGCCCTCACACCTCGGGGCTCCGGGCCGATGGTCAGGCATGGGAGACCGCGACGCCCCGCCGGCACCGCACCCCGCCCCCGCACCGGATTGGGTCCTCGGATCCGACGGCCACTGGAAGCCGCCGCCCATGACGGGCGACGGCATGAGCCGGCGGTCGGGCACGGCCCGGACGGTGGTGCAGGAGGCACCGGCCACCCACCGCAAGGTCGGGCCGGCCGTGATCTTCGCCGTGATCCTGGTGATCGCCGCCCTGGCCTACCTGGCCCAGGTCGCCCTCGGAGCCTGAACCGGCCGTCCCGCCGCCGGTCGATCGGTCGCTCAGTCGAGCGGGTGGGCCCAGCTGGCGAAGCGGTGCTCCTCGACGAAGCCCAGACCCCGGTAGAGGGCGGCGGCCCCGGTGAGGCTGTCGGCGTCGACGCCGATCATGGCGTGGTCGAGGCCCTCGGCCCGGTAGGCGTGGAGGGCCCGCACGATCAGGCCGGAGGCCACCCCCCGGCCCCGCCACTCCCGCACCGTGCCGAGCGTGCCGATCCAGGCCTCGGCGTGGCCCCGCACCTCGTCGTCCTGCGGATAGCGCTCGCTCAGGAGCAGGGCCACGACCTCGTCGCCGGCCACCGCCACCGAGCTGAGGTCGGGGCGGAACACCGACGAGCCCGCCATCTCCTTGGCCCACCCCTCCTGGTCGCGCTCTCGCGAGCCCCAGTGGTCGGCCCAGGAGGCGTTGAAGGCCAGACGGACGGCCTCGTCGTCGACCTCGGCGTAGGGCATGAACCGCAGGCCGTCGGGCGGGTCGGGCGCGGGCGGGAGGTCGGCGAGGGGCTGGCCCAGGTCCAGCCACCACCGCAGCACCGAGAAGCCCATCCGGGCGAAGAGGCGCTCGTGGCCGCTCGACCCCCCGGGGGCGGTGGCCTCGGCCACACCGGGGCGGTCGGGCCAGGTCGTCCGGTGGACGGCACCGGCCCGGTCGACCTGCCAGGCCAGCAGCTCGCGGCCCAGGCCGCGGCCCCGGTGGTCGGGGTGGACACCGCCCCACACCCACACGCGGTCGAGCTCGACGGGCTCGCCGCGGGTCTCGACCAGGCCCCAGGCCCGGACGTCGCCGCCGGGCCCGAGGCCGAGGCGGGAGTCGGTGGCCCGCTCGACCCCGGGGGCGTCGAGCCGCGCGACCAGCTCGTCGACCGAGAACCGCTCCTCCAGCCCGTCGGCGTCGGAGGCGGCGTCGACGGCGGTCACCACCGCCTCCAGGTCGTGGTCCTCGATCGGGCGCCAGGTCACCTCGGCCATGGCGCCCGACGGTAGGCGGTGCCCGGACGTCCGAGGGCCGGGTCAGGGTCCGGCGAGGACGTCCATCATCGGGCCGAGCTCGCGGGCCAGGGCCTCGCGGGCGCAGCCGTAGTGGTGACCGCACGTGGGATCGGCGTACTCGAGGAACCAGCTGCGGGTGGCGCCGGCGGCCTGGAGACGCTGCCAGAACTGGAAGCTCATGGCGTGGGACTCGCGCTCGAGGGTGCCCGCCGCCGGGTCGCTCCAGTTGCGACCGGCGTACAGGACGGTGTGGATGTCGCGGAACGAGGCCGCCCGGTGCCAGGGGTTGTTCGCCCCCCACGCCGGGTCCCACGGGGCGCCGAAGGGCCCGTCGGGCGGGAGGCCCTCCAGGAACAGCGACCCGGTGACGACCCCCCGCATGCGGACGTCCTCGAGGTCGTACCCGCCGGAGAACCCGGCGGCGAAGCTGAACAGGTCGGGGCGCAGGGCGGCGTGGCGGATGGCGGTGGTGCCGCCCATCGAGAAGCCGGCGACGGCCCGGCCGGTGCGGTTCGGGATGGTGCTGAGGTTGCTGTCGACCCACCCGATC
>DATHEV010000607.1:0-5348 GCA_035318405.1 Iamia sp. | reverse complement strand
ACCGTCTACACCGACGACGAGATCGCGGCGCTGGCCGACCTGGCCCACGGCCACGACCTGCTCCTGCACCTCGACGGCGCCCGGATCGCCAACGCCCTGGCCGCCACCGGCTCGGACCTGCGCCGCTCGATCCGCGACGTCGGGGTCGACCTCATGACCTTCGGGCTCACCAAGGACGGCGCCATGTACGGCGACGCCGTCGTCTACCTCCGTCCCGAGCTGGCCGCCCACGCCCACCTGACCCGCAAGCAGGCCGGCCAGCTGCCGTCGAAGGCGCGCTTCGTGGCCGCCCAGATCACGGCCCTGCTGGCCGACGACCTGTGGCTGGCCAACGCCCGCCACGCCAACGCCATGGCCACCCGCCTGGCCGAGGCCGTCGGCCGCATCGACGGCGTCACCGTGCCCCGGGCGCCCGACGCCAACGCCGTGTTCGCCCACGTGCCCCCGGCGTCGTTCGCCCCCCTCCAGGAGTGGTCGTTCTTCTGGCCGTGGGACCCGGCCACCTCCCTGGCGCGGTGGATGACGTCCTTCACCACCACCGCCGACGACGTCGACCGCTTCGCCGCCGGTGTGGAGGCCGTGGTCGCGGGGCAGCGCTGACCGGTGGATGCACCTCCTGAGCCATCGTCGGACGCGGGCTCGAGCCGCCGGCCGCTCGACCCCCGGGTCCGCACCCTGTGGCAGGTCGTGGCCCTGCTGGCCACGGCGCCGTTGGTCCTCGTCCTCCTGGGCGGGGGCCTGATCGTCCTCGTCACCGGCGACCCCGGGCCGGGAGCGGGCCTCGTCGCCGGGGCCGTCGTCGTGGTCGGCCTGGCCGTGGGCGTCCCCGTGATCCGGCACCGGCGGTGGTCGTGGGCCCTGACCGACGAGGGCCTCGAGCTGGCCCACGGCGTGCTGGTGCGGACCGAGTCGGCCATCCCGACCTTCCGGGTCCAGCAGGTCGACGTCCGCCAGGGCCCGATCGAGCGGGCCTTCGGGTTGGTGACCCTCACGATCACGACCGCCTCGGCGGGCAGCGACGGCACCCTGCCCGGGATCGACGCCGACGGAGCCGACGAGGTCCGGCGCCGGATCCTGCACCGCGTGGCGGTCGACGACGGTGTCTGACCCGGCCGAGGCCCGCCGGACCCACCCCCTCTCGCCCGTCCTCGACACGGCCCGGTTCCTGCCCCAGCTGGTGGTGCTGCTGATCGTGGGCGGCACCGGTCGGTCCGTCACCATCCCCATCTTCCTCGTCGTCGCCCTGGTGGTGGTGGGCCTGCGCTACGTCGCGTGGACCCGGTCGACCTACCGCATCGACGGGGGCTCGCTGGTGGTCGAGCGGGGCCTGCTCAACCGCACCCGGACGGTGCTGCCGCTCGACCGGGTCCAGCAGGTCGACCTCCAGCGGAAGCTGCGCCACCAGGTGACGGGGCTGGTCGTCGTGCGGATCGACCGGGCCGGCGGCGGCGACCAGGCCGAGGTCGTCCTGGACGCCGTGTCGCAGGGCGAGGCTGATCGGCTGCGGGTTGCCCTGGGGGCGGTGGCGCCGCCGGCGACGGCCGCGGGCGAGCCCGACGGGACGCCGAGCCCGGGCGCCGGGGTGTCGGTCGGCAAGGCGATGCCGCGGGCGGCCGGGGAGCCGGAGCGGTTGGTGCTGAAGGTGGGACTGCGGGACGTGGCCCTGGCCGGCGTCACGGGCGCCAAGCTGCTGGTCGTGTTTGCCGCCCTGGGCGCGGTGGCGGGCACCGTCGACGAGTTCGCCCGCGGCACCGTCGCCGACACCGTGACCCGGTGGGTGGAGGACGGCGTCCGGCCGGGGACGGCGGTGATCATCGCCGCCGTCGTGGTGGGCATCCCGGTGTGGCTGGCCGTCGCCGCCGGGGCGTCGATCCTGGCGGACGGCGGGTTCCGCCTGACCCGCCGGGGCGACCAGCTCCGGGTGACCCGGGGCGTGCTCGACCAGCGCGAGGCCAGCCTGGCCGTGTCGCGGATCCAGGTCGTGCGCGTGCACGAGAACGCCCTGCGCCGGGCGCTCGGGCTGGTGTCCGTGTCGCTCCAGAGCGCCGGCGGGTCCGGCTCGGTCGAGGGCTCGAGCACCCGGGTCACCGTGCCGCTGCTGCGCCGGAGCCAGCTCGACGCCCTCCTGGCCGAGGTCCTCCCGCAGGCGCCGACCTTGCCGCCGCTCGCCCCCGCTCCCGCCGCGGCCCGGCGCCGGGCGTGGGTGCGTCGCGTCGTGCCGGCCCTGGTCGTGGCCGTCCCCGTGGCCGTGCTGCTCGCCCCCGTGGGCCTGGCCGCCCTCGCCCTCCCGGTGCTGGCGGCGGGTTCCGGCGAGCTGGCCTACCGCGCCCTCGGCTGGACGACCGTCGACGGCTACGTCATCGCCCGCCAGGGCGGCCTGGCCCGCGAGGTGGCGCTGGTGCCGGTGGCCAAGGCCCAGAGCACCCGGCTGCGCTCCAGCCCCTTCCAGCGTCGGGCCGGCCTGGCGACCCTCCTGGTCGACGTGGCCGGTCGGGGTCGCACGCCCGCCGTCGTCGACGGGGAGGCCGTACCCCTGGCCCGCCTCCGCCACGCCGCCCTCGACACCACCGCCGCCCGCCGCGACGAGGCCACCGTCCGCCGCCGGGCCCAGCAGACGGCCTCGGAGGTCAACACGTAGGGTCGCCGGCCATGACCGAGGACCGTCGTCGCTCGTGGTGGGGCTGGGGATGGGAGGACGCCGCCGTGGGGGGGCGGGAGGCGGCGTCGCTGGCCCGCACCATGGCCAGCTTCGGCTTCGAGCCCGAGGATCACGAGCCGCCGTCGATCGGCGCCCTCGACCTGCGCGCGCCCCGGGTCACGCCACCGGCGGCGCTGGCGTCGATCTGCTCGACCGACCCGTGGGAGCGGGCGGCCCACACCCACGGCAAGGCCTACCGGGACGTGGCCCGCAACCTGCTGGGCCGACTCGACGAGCCGCCCGACATCGTGGCCCGGCCCACCACCGAAGCCGAGATCGTCCACCTGCTCGAGTGGTGTTCCGAGGCCGGCATCGCCGCCATCGCCTACGGCGGTGGGTCGTCGGTGGTGGGCGGGGTCGAGGCCCGGCTGGGCCAGGCCTACCCGGGCGCCGTCTCGATCAACCTCACCGGTCTCGACCGGGTGCTCGAGGTGGAGCCGACCAGCCGCACGGCCCGCATCCAGGGCGGCGCCCTCGGCCCAGTGCTGGAGGACCAGCTGCGCCCGCACGGCTGGACGCTGCGCCACTTCCCCCAGTCGTTCGAGTTCTCCACCCTCGGGGGCTGGATCGCCACGCGGGCCGGCGGCCACTTCGCCACCGGGCCGACCCACATCGACGACCTGGTGGCGTCGGTGCGGGCGGTGACGCCGATGGGCATCAGCGAGTCCCGCCGGCTGCCGGGATCGGGCGCCGGGCCGTCCCCCGACCGCCTGCTGCTGGGCAGCGAGGGCACCCTCGGCCTGGTCACCGAGGCGTGGGTACGCCTCCAGGCCCGGCCTCGCTGGCGGGCGGGGGCGTCGGTGCGCTTCCCGACGTGGGCCGACGGGGTCGCCGCCGTGCGGGCCATCAGCCAGTCCGGCCTGCTCCCGGCCAACTGCCGGCTGCTCGACGGCACCGAGGCGGCGCTGACCTCGAGCGTGAGCGGCGCCGGCGCCCTGCTCGTCCTGGGCTTCGAGTCGGCCGACCACCCCGTCGGGCCGTGGATGGACCGGGCCGTCGAGCTGTGCCGCGAGCGCCGGGGTGCGGTGCCGGACGGGGTCCAGGCCTCGGACGCCGAGGCCGACACGACCTCCGCCAGCCGGGAGGGGGCGGCGGGGGAGTGGCGGTCGACGTTCCTGCGGGCGCCCTACACCCGTGACGCCCTGGCCCGCATGGGGCTGGTCGTCGAGACGTTCGAGACCGCCTGCCCGTGGGACCGCTTCGACGAGCTCCACGCCGCCGTCACGGCGGCGGCCACCGCGGCCGTCGCCGACGTGTGCGGTCTCGGCGTGGTGACGTGCCGGTTCACCCACGTCTACCCCGACGGCCCGGCGCCCTACTTCTCCGTCTACGCCCAGGGGCGGTGGGGCGACCAGGTCGCCCAGTGGGACGAGGTCAAGGTCGCCGTGTCCGAGGCCCTGCACGCCGCCGGCGGCACCATCACCCACCACCACGCCGTCGGCCGCGACCACCGCCCCTGGTACGACCGCCAGGTGCCCGACCTGCACCGCACGGCCCTGCGCGCCGCCAAGGCCGCCCTCGACCCCGCCGCCATCCTCAACCCCGGCGTCCTCCTCGACCCCTGACGCCGTTCCGTGTGCGAAGAACCACCGCACCGGTGGCCTTCCGCACACGGAACGGCTGCTGCCGGTGGTGCTGGACACACGCGTTTCCAGTTCTCTGGCAGCATGCCCCCATGCCCAGCCCTGCCGAAGCCGTCGCCCATCTCATCGCCGCCCGAGACGAGCTGACGGGCCCCGGCGGCGGGTTCGAGATGCGCACCGAGGAGGTGCTGGGCCGGGAGGTGCGGGTCTTCGCCTCGGCCCCGCCGTCGCTGCGGACCTTCTGGGAGCTGGCCGAGCTCCACGGGGACAAGCCCTACATCGTCTTCGAGGACGAGCAGCTCACCTACGCCGAGACCGCCGCCGCCGTCCGCTCCCTCGCCCACCACCTGGTGACCGAGCACGGCGTCGGCTCGGGCGACCGGGTCGGGATCGCCATGCGGAACTACCCGGAGTGGGTCATCGGCCACTGGGCCGCGCTCTGCATCGGCGCCGCCGCCGTGGGCCTCAACGCCTGGTGGACGACGCCCGAGCTGCGCCACGGCATCACCGACTCGGCGCCCAAGGTCCTCCTGGTCGACGACGAGCGGCTCGCACGGGTCGAGCCCATCCTCGACGAGCTGCGCGCCGATGGCCCGCTGCCGGTGATCGCCGTGCGCACCGACCGGGAGCTGCCGCCCGGCACCGTCGCCTGGGACGCCGTCGTCGACCCCGCCACGGCGCCACCGCAGCTGCCGCCGGCCGACATCCACCCCGACGACGACGCCCTGGTCTTCTACACGTCGGGCACCACCGGGTTCCCGAAGGGCGCCCAGATCACCCACCGCGGATCGGTGCACAACGTCCTGCACCTCGTGTACTGGAGCGTCCTGACGGCGACTGCGGCGGCGAAGGCGGCGGCCGGGGCCGGGACCGACGCCGCGGGCGCCGGCACGGACGACGCCCCGGCTGACGAGGCGCCGCCGGCGGTGGCGCCGGCCCAGCCGGTGTTCATGGGGGCGACACCGCTGTTCCACGTCACGGCGTGCAACTGCCTGCTGCACCCCGCGACCATCGCCGGCGGCCGGGTCGTGCTCATGCACAAGTGGGACGCCGGCCGCGCCCTCGAG
>DATHEV010000606.1:0-5732 GCA_035318405.1 Iamia sp. | reverse complement strand
CGACCTCGACGGGCCGACCACCGGTGCGGGCACCAACATCCTCTCCTACCTCGTCTTCGGCGTGGTGGTGCTGGGGGGCCTCGCCGGCCTCGTCTACGTCGTCGTCCGGGCCCAGGGCACCCGGAGGGCCCCGGACGAGGAGGCCGACGTCGACGTCGACGTCACCCCGCTGCGCACCCCCGACGAGTGGGAGGCCGAGGCCGAGCGGTGCGAGCGGGCCGGCGACCACCGGGGAGCCGTGCGGGCCCGGTTCCGCGCCCTGACCACCAGCCTCGCCCGCCGGGACCTCGTCGCCGACACGCCCGGGCGCACCGCCGGCGAGCTCCGGACCGACGTGGCCGAGCGGGCCCCGGCACTGGTCCCCGCCTTCGGGGCGGTCGCCGACCTGTTCGAGCGGGTGTGGTTCGGTGGCGAGACGGCGGGCCCCGAGCAGTCGACCGCCGCCCGCGACCTGGCCGCCCGCGCCCTCGCCGCCGCCCCCCGCCGGGCCGCCGCCCCGGCCCTCGACGACGGCGACGACCGATGACCCGGCGCCGGGGCCTGATCGGCGGCGGGCTCGTCGTCATCGCCCTCGTGGCCATCCTCCTGCTGTCGAACCCGACCCAGGACCGCTACTCGCTGCCCCCGTTCAGCCCCCGGGGCACGGGGCCCGACGGTGCCGCCGCCCTGGTCGAGCTGCTGCGCCAGGAGGGCGCCGACGTCCGGGTCGGCGGCGTGCCCGACGCCGACGACGACATCGCCCTGGTGTTCCGGGAGACCCTGTCGGGCGACTCCGCCGACGACCTCCGCCGGTGGGTCGACGACGGCGGCACCCTCGTGCTGGCCGACCCGGGCGCGGCGCTCGCCCCGCGGTCGATCGAGGATGCGTTCACCGCCCGGTCGGTCTCGAACCCCGGCGACTGCTCCCTGCGGGCCCTCGACGACGTCTCCCTCCTCGACCCCGGGCTGCCCGCCGTCTACGCCGGCACCGGCGACGCCAACCGCTGCTTCGTCGACCCGACGAGCGAGGAGCAGGCCGCCGCTCTCGTCGTCACGGCGCGGGGCGCCGGCCTCGTCGTCGCCCTCGCCTCCCCCCTCGTCCTCGCCAACGACAGCCTCGACGAGGCCGACAACGCCGTGCTGGCAGCCGCCCTCCTCGCCCCGTCGGAGGGCGTCGACGTGCGCATCCTCGACCCCAACCGGTTCATCGGCGACGAGGGCGAGGCCGGCGACGGCACCGTGCTCGGCGCCCTGCCGCTCCGCGGCTCCCAGGCCGTCACCCAGCTGGTGATCGCCTTCCTGGCCTGGGGCCTGATCCGGGCCCGCCGCCTCGGCCGCCCCGTCGTCGAGGAGCTGCCCGTGCCCCTCCCGGCATCGGACCTGGTCCTGGCCTCCGGCCACCTCCTCGACCGCAACGGCGACGTGGCCGACGCCGCCGAGCGCCTCCGCCGCCGCGCCCGCCGCGACCTGGGCCTGGCCCTCGGCCTGGGCGCCGACCCGCCGCCCGGCGAGCTGGCCGCCGCCCTCCAGGCCCGGGCCGGCGCCGATGTCGGCCTGGTCCACGCCGCCCTCCTCGCCCCGGTGGTCGACGAGGCCGCCCTGGTCGCCACCTCGACCCACCTCGACCGCCTCCGAAGGGAGCTCTCCCCGTGACCGACGCCCATCCCCCCGGTCCCCCGCCCGACCCGTACGCCCGGCCGGATCCACCCGATCCGTACGCGCCGTCGGGCCCACCCGGCCCCTCCGACCCGTACGCCCCGTCGGGCCCCGCCGGGCCGCCGCAGCCCGGCGCTCCCGGCACGGCCCCGCCCGCACCGCCGGCGCTGGCCAAGGACGCCGGTGGAGGAGCCGGCCGTGACGTCGTCCGCGACATCCGCACCGAGGTCGGCAAGGTCGTCGTGGGCCAGGACCCGGTGCTGGCCTGCCTGCTCGCCGCCCTCCTCGTGCGGGGCCACGTGCTCCTCGAGGGCGTGCCCGGCGTGGCCAAGACCCTGCTGGTCAAGACGTTGGCGGCCACGCTCGACCTCGACGTGAACCGGATCCAGTTCACCCCGGACCTGCTGCCCTCGGACGTCACCGGCCAGCTCGTGCTCGAGGGCGGGACCGACTTCACCTTCCGCGAGGGGCCGATCTTCACCAACCTCCTGCTGGCCGACGAGATCAACCGGACGCCACCGAAGGCCCAGGCCGCCCTGCTGGAGGCCATGGAGGAGCGCCAGGTGTCGGTGGGCGGCGTGACCCGGCTCCTGCCCGAGCCCTTCGTCGTGGTGGCCACCCAGAACCCGGTGGAGTACGAGGGCACCTACCCCCTGCCCGAGGCCCAGCTCGACCGCTTCCTGTTCAAGGTGGTCGTGCCCTACCCGTCGGGCGAGAACGAGGTGACCATCCTCCGCCGTCACAACGCCGGCATGGACGTCCACGACCCGGCCTCGGCCGGTGTCCGCCAGGTCGCCTCGGTCGCCGACATCGAGCGGGGCCGCCAGGCGGTCAGCGCCGTCCGGGTCGACGACGTCGTCATCACCTACCTGGTGCAGCTGGCCCGGGCCACCCGGGAGGCCCCGTCGGTCGCCCTCGGTGTCTCGCCCCGCGGCGCCGCCGCCCTCCTCCACGCCACCAAGGCGTGGGCCTGGCTGTCGGGGCGCGAGTTCGTCACGCCCGACGACGTCAAGGCGGTGGCCAAGCCGGCGATGCGCCACCGGCTCCAGATCCGGCCCGAGGCCGCCCTCGAGGGCCTGACGCCCGACCGGGTGATCGACGGGCTGCTGGCCACGGTGCCCGCCCCCCGCTGATGACCGCCGTCGCCACCCCGCCCACGGGTGCCTCGTCGGGGGCCGATCCGGCCGTCGACGACCGGGACCCGGCGGCGCCGGCCGGATCGTCGCGCCCGGGGATCCTGCCGGCCGGGACCCGGCGGCTGGCGCTCGTCTTCCTGGCCCTGGTCGCCCTGCGGCTGGCCCTGCCCGACGACCTGCCCTTCCCCTGGTGGCTGCCCACCGTCGCCGTCGTCGGCCTGGCGCTCCTCGACGTGGTGCTGGCCGCCAGCCCCCGGGTGGTCGAGGTCGGGCGTGACCTCCCGGCCCAGGTGGCGCTGGGCGGCACCGCCCGGTCGGCCCTCGTCCTCCGCAACCCGACCGGGCGGAGGCTCCGGCTGGCCGTGGCCGACGAGCTGGCCCCGTCGCTGCGGGCCGACACCCGCCGGTGGCGGGTCACGGTCCCCGCCCGCAGCGAGGCCCGGGTCGACACCCGCATCCGGCCCGGCCGGCGGGGACGCTTCCGGCCCGCCGAGGTTGTCGTGCGCAGCATCGGGCCGCTGGGCCTGGCCGCCCGGCAGCGGGCGGTGTCGGTGCCGGGGGCGCTCAAGGTCGTGCCCGCCTTCCCCAGCCGGGCCGACGCCGAGCTCCGGCTGGCCCAGGCCCGCAAGCTCGAGCTCGGCGTCCGCACCGTCCGCCTCCCGGGCACCGGCACCGACTTCGACCAGCTCCGGGAGTACAGCCCCGACGACGACTTCCGGCGCATCGACTGGAACGCCACCGCCCGCGCCGGGCGCCCGATCGTCCGCACCTTCCGGGCCGAGCGCAACCAGACGATCATGGTCCTCGTCGACGTGGGGCGGACCACGGCCGGGCGGATCAGCGACGTGCCCCGTCTCGAGCACCTCCTCGACGCCACCTTCGCCCTGGTCACGGTGGCGACCGGGCTGGAGGACGGGGTCGGCGTGGTGGCCTACGACGACCTGGTCCGGGCCTCGCTCCCGCCCTCGCACCGGCCCGACCAGCTGGCCCGCGTCGTCGAGGCCACCTACGAGCTGGAGCCGGCCCTCGTCGAGACCGACCACCGCCGGGCCCTCAGCCACACCAAGGCCCGGCACAAGCGGTTGACGACGGTGGTCATCGCCACCGACCTCACCGAGGCGACCGTCGCCCAGACCCTGCTCCCGGCCCTGCCCCTCGTCCTGCGGGACACGTCGGTGGTGGTCGCCTCGGTCACCGACCCCGAGGTCCAGGGGTGGGCCGACACCCCCGCCACCGACGACGAGTCCGCCTACCGCCGGGCGGCGGCGACCTCGGCCCTCGACGAGCGGGCCCGTCTCGCCGCCCGCCTCCGCGGCCTCGGTGTCACCGTCGTCGATGCGCCCCCCGGCACGCTCGCCGGCCGTCTCGTCGACACCTACCTCCACGCCCGGTAGGGCAGAGCGACCCGTTCGGCTACATGCGGGCTTCGACGGTGTCGGCGAGGAGGGCGGCGGGAACCTCGGGCTGGGCCCGCGGGGCGGCGACGGGGGCGAGGGGATCGAGCGGGACCCAGGTGGGCCGGAGCTCCTCGAGGGCGCCGGTCCAGCCCTCGGCCACGGCCTGACGGCCCCGGCCCAGGATCCAGGCCAGGAACGCCAGCCAGACGATCACGCCGAGGACGATCTTGGCCGCCGGCGGGATGGCCGGGGCACCGGTGACGAACCCCTCGACCAGGCCCGCCACCACGAACGCCAGGGCCGTCCCGAGCACGATGGTGACGCTGCGCCGGCCCTCCTCGCCCAGCGCCGCCGGGCGCGAGCGGTCGCCGGGATCGAAGATGGTCCACCCCACCCGGAGGCCGGCCGCCCCGGCCACGGTGATGGCGGTCAGCTCCAGCAGCCCGTGCGGCAGCACGTACACCACGAAGACCGACCAGAACTCGCCCCGCTGGAGGAACAGCCCGGCCACGGCCCCGAGGGCGGCGCCGTTCTGGAACAGGATCAGGGCGCCGGGGAACACCGCCAGCGCCCCGAGGGCGTAGGCGAGCACCGAGACCTGGATGTTGTTGGTCGTCACCCCGCTGAAGAACACGAGCGACGGGTTCTCCGAGTAGTAGGACACGAAGTCCTCCTCGGCGTAGGTGTCCTGGTAGCTCTCGGGCATCACCAGGTCGATGCGGTCGGGCGCCAGCCAGAACACGAGGGCCAGGGCGATGCCCGTGCCCCAGAGCAGGATCGTGCTGGCCAGCAGCTGGCGCCGGCAGGTCCACACCGCGGCGGGGAAGCTGTCGACCAGGAAGCGGCGGACGGTGGCCAGCCGGGCCACCCGGGCACCGTGGATGGCGGCGTGGCTGGCCGCCACCACAGTCGACAGCCGTCGGGTCAGGGCCGGGTCGCGGTAGGTCGTGCGCGCCTGCGACAGGTGCAGCGACACGTCCTGGTAGCGGCGGAGCAGCTCGTCGATCTCGACGCCGGAGAGGTCGTGGCGCCGCCCGGCCCGCCGGGCCAGGTCGGCCGTCCGCAGCCAGTCCGGCTCGTGCTGGGCGATGAAGCGGTCGACGTCCACCGAGGCGGTACCGTACCGGGCGCCCCGACCCGGTCGGGGCCACGGGGCCCGGACCAGCGAGGTGGACCATCAGCGCCAGCAGCGCCCAGGGCTTCCGGATCGTCACCCCCGAGGCGGTCGAGCTCGATCTCGACGCCGCCGGGCTCGCCAGCCGCCTCCTCGCCGCCCTGATCGACCTGATCGCCATGACGGTCGTGTTCTACGCCGTGGCCACCGTCGCCGGGCTCCTCGGCGCCGCCGTCGACCCCGGCGCGAGCGATGCCGGCGCCATCCTCGCCGCCGTGATCCTCGCCGTCGGCCTCTTCGTCGTGCTGGTCGTGTGGCCCACGGCGTGGGAGGTGGCCACCAAGGGCCGCAGCCTGGGCAAGCTCGCCCTCGGGCTCCGGGTCGTCACCGTCGAGGGGGCGCCCATCCGGGTCCGCCACGCCCTCGTCCGCGGCCTGGTCGGCCTGGTGG
>DATHEV010000605.1:0-7674 GCA_035318405.1 Iamia sp. | reverse complement strand
GGCGAGGGTCGGGGTGAACCGCTCGGCCACGACCGCGGACGTGAGCCCCGTGCCCGACCCCACCTCGGCGCACGCCCCCCGCACGTCGTCGGGGACACCGCGGGCGAAGGCGTCGCGCAGGGGCAGGTCGCGGCCGGGCCCCTCGGCGCGGGTGTGCCACTCCGGCGCCAGGTCGTCGAAGAAGGCCGCCACCTCGCGCCGCTGGGCGTCGGACCACGAGCCGGGGTCGATGGCCATGGCCTCGGTGAGCACCCGCATGGGATGGCCGACGTGCGACGAGGTGGCGGCGTAGGGGGGCGGCGGACCGTCCGGATGGGGGACGACCCGGTCGAGCACGGTGAGGCTCACCGGGGACCGATGGACTCGATGCCGCGCATGTAGGGGAGGAGGACCTCGGGGACCTCGACGGTGCCGTCGGGCTGGCGGTGGGTCTCGACGATGGCGGCCCAGACCCGGGGCACGGCGAGGGCCGAACCGTTGAGGGTGTGGACCAGCTCGTTGCCCTTGGCCCCCTCGGGGCGGAAGCGGGTACCGGCCCGGCGGGCCTGGTAGTCCGACACCCACGACACCGACGAGACCTCGAGCCACTGGTCGACGCCGGGGGCGTAGACCTCGAGGTCGAAGGAGCGGTGGTGGGCCTGGCCCTGGTCGCCGGCACAGATCTCGATGACCCGGTGGGCCAGGCCCAGGTTGGCGATGAGCCCCTCGGCCCGGGCGACCATGGCGTCGAGCTCGGCCGGGGCCTGCTCGGGCGTGGTGTAGGCGAAGATCTCGACCTTGTCGAACTCGTGCACGCGGAGCAGACCCCGGGTGTCGCGGCCGGCCGAGCCCGCTTCGCGGCGGTAGCAGGGCGAGTAGGCCATGAGCCGCATGGGCAGGTCGGCGGCCGAGAGGACCTCGCCGGCGGCGAGCGAGGCCAGGGGGGCCTCGGCGGTGGGGATGGCCCACAGGTCGTCGCGGGGGATCGAGTAGGCATCGTCGGCGAACTTGGGCAGCTGGCCGGTGGCCGTGAGGGTGGCCGTGGTGACGAAGGTCGGCGGTCGGATCTCCTCGTAGGCGTCGGCCATCGAGTCGAGGGCGTACTGGCACAGCGCCCGCGACAGGGTGGCGCCGGCGCCCCGCAGCATCGTGAACATCGAGCCCGAGATCTTCACGGCCCGCTCGAGGTCGAGGATCCCGAGGGCGGTGCCGGTCTCCCAGTGCGGGACCCTCTGGTGCTCGCCGTAGGCGTCGGGGTCGAACCCCTTCACGCGGAGCACCGGGTTGTCCTTCTCGTCGGCGCCATCGGGGGCATCGGGGTGGGGCGTGTTGGGGATGGCCAGGAGCCGGTCGCGCACCTCGGCGGCCAGGGCGTCGACCTCGGCGGCCAGGGCCGCCTCCTCGTCGCCCAGCCGCCGGCTGTCGTCGCGCAGGGCGTTGGCCTCGTCGGCCCGGCCCTCGCGGTGGAGCCGGCCCACGTCGGCCGACAGGGCCTTGACCTGGCTGCGCAGCTCGTCGCGCCGGGCGGCCAGCTCGCGCTGGCGGGAGTCGGCCACGGCCACGGCGTCGACCTCGGAGCCGTCGACTCCCTTGCGGGCCAGATCGGCCTTCACGCCGTCGAGGTCGCTGCGGATGCGCCTGATGTCGAGCACGGGGGAACGGTAGACGGCGCAGGTCCGGGGGCCCGCCTGGCTTCCGGTCCGGCCGTCCGTCCAACCCGGACGGGGCGCCGCCCGAACGGGTGAGTTCTGGTGTGCGCACGGCCGGCGGTAGCGTGCCCGGGATGGCTGCGGTGGAGGTCGACCGGCTCGTCGTCCGCCGAGGGGAGCACCTGGCGGTGGACGGCATCAGCTTCGCCGTCGCGCCCGGCCAGGTCCTCGCCCTGCTGGGCCCGAACGGGGCCGGCAAGACGACCACCATCGAGACGATCGAGGGGCTGCTCCGGCCCGAGGCGGGCTCGGTCCGCGTGCTCGGGATCGACCCGCACGCCGACCACGAGCGGCTGATGCCCCACCTCGGCGCCATGCCCCAGGACGGCGGCGTCTACCCGGGCGCCCGCCCGATCGAGATGCTGCGGCTGGTGGCGTCGTTCCACGCCACGCCCGACGACCCGGCCGAGCTGCTCGACCGGGTCGGGCTCAGCCACCGGGCCAAAGCCACCTGGCGCACGCTCTCCGGCGGCGAACAGCAGCGCCTCTCGCTGGCCCTCGCCCTCGTGGGCCGACCCGAGGTCGTGCTGCTCGACGAGCCCACCGCCGGCATCGACCCCACCGGGCGCCAGCTGGTCCGCCAGCTCGTCGCCGACCTCAAGACCGCGGGGGTGGCCGTCATCGTCACCACCCACGACCTGGAGGAGGCCGAGAAGACCGCCGACCTGGTCGTCATCATCGACCGCGGCCGGGTCGTGGCCAGCGGGACGCCGGTCGAGCTGATGCGGTCGGCCGGCACCGCCGAGATCCGCTTCGGCGCGCCACCCGGGCTCGACACCGCCGCGCTGGGCAAGACCCTGATGGCCGGCGTCGACGAGATCGCCCCCGGCGAGTACCTCGTCGGGCTCGAGCCCACGCCGTCGAACATCAACGCGCTCACCGCCTGGCTGGCCGCCAACGACCTGCCCCTCGCCGACCTCCGGGCCGGACGCCAGTCGCTCGAGGACGTGTTCCTCCGCATGACCGCCATCACCGGCGAGATCCCGGCCGTCCGCCTCGACGACCGCCACCGCCCCGCCTCCTAGCCCGCGTGTTCCCGAGCGACCTCGGGGATGCGTCCCACCGGCCTGGGTGATCACCGGTTCGCAGAGCGGGCGTAGAGTGCCCGCCGCCACGGGGTCCGCACGCCCCGGGGGGCTTCGGAGGTAGGGACGCGATGTGGAACCTGGCGATCGACTTCGGCACCAGCAACACCACCGGTGCCACGTGGGCCGACGGTGTGGTCGAGGCCATCGAGGTCGGGCGGGACCGCCGTGTCCCCTCGGTCGTGCTGCTCTCGGCCGATGGCACCTGGATCGTGGGCCGGGAGGCCGACAACCAGGCCGTCGTCGTCCCCGAGCGGGTCGAGCGGGCCCCCAAGCGCCGGCTGGGCAAGGGCCACACTCTGCTGCTCGGCGGCCAGGCCGTCCCCATCAACGACGCCGTGGCCGCCCTGCTCGGACCGCACACCGAGGCGGCCCGGGCCAAGCACGGCGGTGAGCCCGGCCACATCGTGCTCACCCACCCGGCCCGCTGGGGCCCCGAGCGCATCGACGTGCTGCGGTCGGCCGCCCGCCAGGCCGGGTTCGCACGGGTGGAGTTCTGCCCCGAGCCGGTGGCCGCCGCCCACTACGTCGACGACCCGCTCGAGATCGGCCAGCACGTCGCCGTCTACGACCTCGGCGGTGGCACCTTCGACACCTGCGTCATGCGCCGGACCGAGACGTCGTTCAAGGTCGTCGGCCTGCCCGGGGGCACCGAGCGCATCGGCGGTGAGGACTTCGACCACCGGATGTTCCAGCACCTGGGCAGCCTGGTCGGGCGGGAGGACCCGTCGGTCTGGGAGAACATGCAGACCAGCGACGACCGCCACTGGCGCCGGGCCGGCGCCGACCTGCTGACCCAGGCCCGGGCGGCCAAGGAGCAGCTCTCCCGCAACCCCCGGGCGTCGGTCTACGTCGGCGCCCTCGAGCGCGACATCACCGTCACCCGCGACGAGTTCGAGGCCCTGATCTCGGCCGACGTCGATCGGACCGTCGACGAGATGGCCCGCACCATCGAGAGCGCCGGGCTCACCACCACCGACATCACCAAGGTGTACCTGGTCGGCGGTTCGAGTCGGCTCCCGCTGGTGCAGCAGCGCATGGGCGCCCGCTTCGGCGACCGGGTCAGCACGTGGGACGACCCCAAGGGGGCGGTGGTGCTGGGGGCGGCCAAGTTCTCCGGTGCCCTCCAGGCCGTCACCGGCCCGATCGACCACGGCCTCCCCGAGGCCCCGGTGCCCTCCGGCCCCATCCAGGTCTCCGCCCCGCCGCCGCGAGCCGGCGCCGGGCCCCAGCTGGGCAAGGCTCCCGACGCCCCGCCCCCGCCGCCGCCCGCTCCCGCCGCGCCCCCGGCTCCGGCCGCGCCTCCTGCGCCTCCCGCCTACCAGCCGGTCGCCCCGGCGGCAGCGGCCTGGTCGCCCGCGCCACCGGCGCCGCCCGGCGGGGGCTACGCCCCGTCGGCCCCCGCGGCCGCCAAGGCCCCCGGCAGCGACAAGGTCCTCTACGCCTGGATCGGCGCGGGGACGTTCGTGATCTGCTGCCTGCCCGGCCCCCTCGTCGGCCTCTACTTCGCCAACGAGGCCAAGAAGGAGGGCCACCCGCAGGCCCAGACGGCGTTGCTCGTCAACGCCATCGCCGCCGGCGTGGTCTTCATCGCCTGGGCGTTCTGGTTCCTCGCCACCCTGGCCAGCGCCGGCTCCTCGGCCTGAGGGTCGGGGGGCGCGGACCCCGGGTGGGGGTCCCCCGCGCCGGAGCCGGCCCCTCGGGAACATCGACTGGTCCCGACCGCTCTCACGTCCGACGCACACGACACGCCGAGCACGAGCCCGGCAGACGGAAGGACACGACATGAGCGACTTCGGGCTCGACGACGACGCAACCGGCGCCGTCATCGACAGCGATGGCGACGGCTTCGCCGACACGGCGGCCGTGGACACCGACGGCGACGGCTACGTCGACGTCGCCGGCTACGACACCGATGGCGACGGCTACGTCGACATCGCCGAGGCGGACACCGATGGTGACGGGTACACCGACACCGTCGTCGACGACGCCAACTACGACGGCGTGGCGGACCACGTCGACGCCGACACCGACGGCGACGGCTACATCGACACCGCGGTCCACGACGACAACTTCGACGGCTACGCCGACGGGGTGCAGGCCGACACCAACGCCGACGGCATCTCGGACACCGAGGCCTACGACGGCGACGGCGACGGCGTCTTCGAGACCTACTCCGAGGACACCGACGGCGACGGCGTGATCGACACCGCCGTGGTCGACCAGGACGGCGACGGCGTCTTCGAGACGGCCGTGGTCGACGCCAACAACGACGGCGTCATCGACGGCGCCGTCATCGACTACGACGGCGACGGGGTCTCCGACACCGTCGTCGAGGACACCGACGCCGACGGCTCCGCCGACACCATCTCGGGTGACACCAACGACGACGGCTACGTCGACGTGGTCGCCGAGGACACCACCGGCGAGGGCTACGTCGACACCGCGGTGGTCGACACCGACTACGACGGCGTCGCCGACGTCGGCGTGGTCGACCTCGGCACCGGCCCCTTCCAGGCCTGAGCCACCCCGATCTGATCGGCCCGGCGAGCAACGGTCGCCGGACCGACAGTCCCGCACCGAGGCCCCGCTCCCCCAGGGAGCGGGGCCTCGCCGCGTGCGGAGCCCGGTTCTGTCCGTCCCCGTGCACCCTGACGGTGCACGCGGGTTGACAGAAGCAGGATCAGCCGCGGGCGGGGACGAGGCCCAAGGCCTGGTCGACCTTGGCTCGCAGCTTGTCGGCGTCGGCGCGCAGTGCACGGACACCGCTGAGCTGCTTCTCGGCCACCTGCCGGCGCTGCTGCTGCTCGGCCTTGGACTGCTGGAGCAGCTGGTGGAGCTCGCGCCGCTGGCCCTCGATGGCCCGCTTGCGGGCGGTGATGGCGCCGTCGACCGACGCCTCGACGCCCTCGCGGGCCTCGATGATCTTGAGGACGAACTCGGCCTGGAACTCCTGGCGCACCTGGGCGCCGACCTCGCGCACGATGCGCAGGTAGTCCTGGCGGACCTGGATCTGGTGGCGCTTCTTGTAGCGCATGTAGCCGACCGGGGCGGCGAGGAGCAGGCCGGGCAGCACGACCGGGGCGGCGATGCCACCCAGCAGCGAGGCGGCCACGCTGCCCAGGGCGCCGGCCGACAGCAGCGACGGCAGCCCGTCCTCCACCAGGTTGGCCTTGCCCGCGTTGGGATCGGCGCGGTCGCCGATGCCGAGGTCGCGGAGGTAGTCGGGCAGGGCGTCCTGCGGCATCTCCAGGACGATCTCATCCAGGTTGAACTCGGCCGCCATCTTGGTGACGGCGTCGTCGAGCCGCTGGGCCAGCGTCTGGGCCACGGCGGCCCAGGCGGCGTTGATCGACTGCTCCAGGTCGGTGCTCAGGTTGGCCATGATGGGATCGACGTCCTTGCCGGCGCTGTCGATGTGCTCCCGGTAGACCCGATCCATGCGGGTCATCTCCCGCCCGATCACGCGGTTGAGGTCGGCCTGGATGCGCTGGACGCTGCCGGCCAGACGCTGGCGCCAGCGGGCCTGCGAGGGGGCCAGCTCCTCGAGGAGGGCCTGGCGGGCCTTGAGCTCGGCCTCGACCGCCTCGATGTCGCCGGCGGCCACCCGGACCTGGGCGATCTGCTCGGACTCGACCCGGGCCAGCACGTGGCCGACCAGGCGGATGATGTTGGCCATCCGCACCAGCTCGCGGTTCTGGAGGGTGCGGTCGAACACCGAGGAGATGTCGGCAAACCCGCTGCGGGCGTAGAGGGTGGCCGCCTGCTCGTGGCGGCCGGCGGCCTCCCGGGCCTGGGCCTTGTCGGCCAGCCGGCTGCTCACGGCCATGAACGGCGCCTCGGCCACCCGCTCGTAGCGGCGGACCGCCTCGCGGGCGTCCTCGTCGGCGTCGTCCTCGCGGGCCCGGCGACGCAGCACCTCGACGTACTCGCGCAGCTTGGTCCGGTCCTCGAGCATCATCGCCTCGGGGTCCGCCGACGAGTCGACCTTGGTGAGGATGAGCACGACGGTGTCGATGCGCTCGCTGGCCTCGGCCAGGAACGAGAGCTCGCTGAGCGACACCGGCTCCTCGACCGAGACGGCGAAGAGCAGGGCGTCGGCGTAGCGCAGGGCGGTGAGGGCGCTGTCGCGGTGGCCGCGGGTCAGCCCGCCCACACCCGGGGTGTCGATGATGACCAGTCCCCGCTCGAGCAGCGGATGGGGCAGGCCGATCTCGACGCCGACCACGTTCTCCCGCAGCACCGCCTGGCCCTGCATCGACGCGTAGTCGACGAGCTGGTCGGTCCGGATGGCGATGCGCTCCTCGGCGTCGCTGTCGAGCAGCCGGCGGACGGCCTCGACCTGGAGGGCGGGGGCGTGGCGGACGGCGAGGTGGACGCTGGTGGCCACGTCGGCGTCGACGGGCAGGAGTCCGGGCTGGCCCAGCATCGAGTTGATGAAGCTGGTCTTGCCCCGCTTGATCTCGCCGGCGACGACGATGCGGACCTCGTCGTCCTTCCAGCTGGCGGCCTCGGCCTCGATCCGCCCGGTGAGATCGGCGGCCCCGACCAGCTTGGTGAGGTTGTGCGTCCGGTTCGCCAGCCGCAGCACCTCGTTGACCACCGACGGCAACCCCGGCGGCTGCGCCTGCTTCTCCCCCTTGACCAGCGCGGGACCAGCCGCTGCCTCGACAGGAGGAGTCGGCGGAGGCGGACCCTGCGGCGCCGGTGGCACGGGGACCTCGACAGCGGGGCCCGGCGGAGCGGGAGCTTGCGGGGCCGTCGGAGCGAGGGCCTGCGGGGCGGGTGCCACCGAGGCGTCAGCGGGCGGAACGGGAGCTTGCGGGGCCGGCGGAGCGAGGGCCTGCGAGGCCGGCGCTGAGACCTGCGCCGGTGGAGCCGGCGGCGCGGGAGCCTGCGGG
>DATHEV010000604.1:0-5095 GCA_035318405.1 Iamia sp. | reverse complement strand
GGGTGTCGCTGTCGCTGCACCCGGCGAGCGACGCCGGTCCGATGGTCACCGTGACGGTGCCGCTGGCCAGGCCGCCGAAGCCGTCGGCCACGTTGAAGCCGAAGGTGTCGGTGCCGCTGGTGCCGGGGTCGGCCTTGTAGGTGACGGCGCAGCCGGCGCCCGTCACGGTGCCCTTGGCGGTGGCGCCGGTGGTCGGCTGGCAGGTGAGCACGTCCTCGTCGGGGTCGGTGCCGGCCAGGGTGACGGCCTTGGCCTCGCCCTTGAAGGCGTCGATGGCCTGGTTGGTCGCCGTGGGCGGGCCGTTGGGCGTGGTGATGTTCAGCTTCCAGCCCGCGATCGACCCGGAGTCGGTGCCGGCGTCGTCGACGACGTAGAGGTTCCACGCGCCGTTCGGGTTCTTGCCGTTGAACGAGGCCAGGTTGTTGGCGGCGAACTCGTCGCCCACACCGGACCAGCTGTCCGCCTGGTGGGGGAAGGCATCGTTGTCCGACGGGCGCACGGTGATGGGGTTGCCGGCGGGGACCGAGGTGCCGAAGGGCGCGCCCGAGTCGCTGACGACGACCGTCTTCTTCAGGTCGTTGCAGTCGCTGAAGTTGACGCCGACCTCGCCGACGTCGGACAGCAGGGTCGTCTTGGTGCCGTCCGGCCCGACCAGGAGGACGTCGAGGTCCTTGGCGCAGGTGTGGTCGACGCTGGTCAGCTCGACCGTCAGCCCGCTGATCGACGTCGCCAGCCCGGAGGCGGTGATCGTCGACGGGAACGGGTTGGCGTTCCCCTGGTCCGGGATCGTGATCGTCGACCCGTTGGCCACCGTCGTGGTGACCGCGGCCCCCGTCGGCGCGGCGCCGACGATGCCGATGATGACCAGGCTGCTCGTCGTGAGCAGCCCGGCGAGCGCGCGCCGCAGCGAGCGTGGAGTCATGAAGGATTCCCCCCTTGTATGGCCCCGGCCACCGCCGGGACGGACCTACCCCACCACTTGGAGTGAGCGATGCGCAAGTCAGCGCACGGAACGTGCCCGGGGGGATGACGCCAGCGGCGGTGGCGAGCTGCCTCGAACGCGGCACCATGCTGGTCATGAGCGACGCCACGATCCCTGTGCGCCGCGAGCCGCCCCGCTTCCGCCGGGCCCGTGTCGTGGCCGTCGAGGACGTCACGCCCCACCTGCGTCGCGTCCGGCTCGCCGGCGACGAGCTCCGGGGGATGGATCCCGGTCTGCCCGGCGCCAGCGTCCGGCTCCTGACCCCGGGCGCGGCCGACGCGCCCGTCGTCCTGCCCGAGTGGACCGGCAACGAGTTCAGGGCGGGGGACGGGACGCGGGTCCCGATCCGGACCCTCACCCCGGTCGACCCCGACCCCGTGGCCGGCCTCCTGACGCTCGACGTCGTCCGCCACGGCGCCGGCGTGCTCACCGCCTGGGTCGACGCCGTCGAGCCGGGCGGCGAGGTGGCGGTGTCGGGGACGGGTCGGGGCTACACCGTCGACCCCGAGGCCGACGGCCACCTGCTCGCCGGGGACGAGTCGGCGCTGCCCGCCCTCCGCCAGGTCCTCGCCGCGGTGCCCGACGGCCGGCCCGTCCTGCTGCTGGCCGAGGTGCGGGGCCTCGACGCCGCCGTCGCCTTCCCCGACCGCTCCGGGCTCGAGGTGCGGTGGATCGTGGCCGATTCCGACACCCCGCCTGGCGACGGGCTGGTGCGCGCCGTCGCCGGCGCCGACCTCTCCGCCGGGGCCCACGTCTGGGCGGCCGGTGAGGCCGCCGCCGTCCAGCGCATCCGCCGCCACCTCTTCGGCGATCGCGACCTCCCCCGGTCGCGGGCCCACGTGCGCGGCTACTGGAAGGTGGGACGAGGCGAGGGCTGACCCTCAGGGGTCGGCGGCGACGACCTCCGGCACGCCCGCTCAGGGTCGGCGGCGGCGGCCCTCGAACAGGACGATCGACTGCGAGACGGGCACCAGGTCGGACCCGTGGCGCCGCTCGACCTCGGCGACCTCCCGCCGCACCCGGGCGCGGGCGTCGTCGAGGTCGGCGCGCAGCTGGTGCACCTGGGCCTCGAGCTCGAGCACGCGCTGGACGCCGGCCAGGTTGAGCCCCTCGTTGGTGAGCTCCTGGATCCGCTGGAGGAGGGCGATGTCGTCGTCGCTGTAGCGGCGGCTGCCCCCGGGGGTGCGGGCCGGGTCGACCAGGCCCTTGCGCTCGTAGATGCGCAACGTCTGGGGGTGGACGCCGGCCAGCTCGGCCGCGACCGAGATCACGTACACCGCTCTCGTGGTCGTCATGAGGTCGGGACCTCCTCCGGCTGCTCACCGCGCTGCTCACCCATGCTCGCAGGGAACAGGTGGGCGCGCGGCGACTCGTCGGCGGTGAGGGTGCCGAGCTCCTCGACCACCTTGCGCTGGGCGGCGGTGAGCTTGGTGGGCACGGCCACCTCGACGGTGACGAGCAGGTCGCCCGGCCCGGCCTTGGCCGGCACGCCGCGGCCCTTCACCCGGAAGGTGCGCCCGGTCGGGGTGCCGGCCGGGATGCGGACCGTCACCGTGCCGCCGTGGAGGGTCGGGACGGCGATGTCGGCGCCCATGACGGCCTCGGGGAACGTGATGGGGACGGTCAGGGTCAGGTTGGTGCCCTTGACCCGGAACAGGTCGTGGGGCGTGACCCGGCAGACGACGAACAGGTCGCCGGCGGCACCGCCGTCGCGCCCGGGCGCCCCCCGGCCCTTCACCCGGATGCGGGTGCCGTCGACGACGCCGGCCGGGATGCGGACCTTGACCTCGCGGGGTCGGCGCTCGATGCCCGAGCCCGCACAGGTCGGGCACGGGTCGTCGATGACCGAGCCCCGGCCGCCGCAGCGCGGGCACGGCGTGCTGAACGAGAAGGGGCCCTGGTCGTCGGCCACGACGCCCTGGCCGGCGCACTGCGGGCAGACCTTCGGCGCCGTGCCCGGCCGGGCCCCGTCGCCGTGGCAGGTGGAGCACACGGCGTCGGCGAGCATGCGGACCGAGGTGGTGACGCCGTCGACGGCGTCCTCGAACGACAGGTGCAGCTCGGTCTCGAAGTCGGCGCCCCGCCGGGCCCGACGACCGGCCGGGCCACCCCGACCCCCGGAGCCGCGGCCGCCACCCCGGTTGAACAGGCCGCCGAAGAGGGACCCGAGATCGCCCATGTCGACGTTCTCGCCCCCGAAGCCACCGGGTCCGAACCCACCGGGCCCGAAGCCGCCGCCCCGGGCGGCCAGGGCCCGGACCTCGTCGTACTCCTTGCGCTTCTCGGGATCGCCGATGACGTCGTAGGCCGACGAGACCTCCTTGAAGCGCTCCTCGGCGGCGGCGTCATCCGGGTTGGCGTCGGGGTGCAGCTTGCGGGCCAGGACCCGGTAGGCCTTGGTGACCGCCTTCTGATCGGCGTCGGCGGCGACGCCGAGCACCGCGTAGTAGTCCTTCTCCAGCCACTCGCGCTGCGGGGCCATCGGGCTAGCCCCTGACCTTGACCATGGCGGCGCGCACGACCCGCCCCTTCCAGGCGTAGCCGATGCGCAGGACCTCGGAGACGAGGGCCAGCGCCGGGTCGTCGTCGGGCCCGGCCGGCTCGTGCATGACCGCCTCGTGGCGGTTGGGGTCGAACACGTCGCCCGTCGGATCGATGCGCTCGAGGCCGTTCTTCTCCAGGGTCTGGAGCAGGGCCGCGAACACGGGCTCGACCCCGGCCTCGCCGTGGGCGATGGCGGCGTCGCAGGCGTCGAGCACCGGCAGGAGGTCCTCGGCGAGGCGCCCGGTGGCGCGGGCGGCGGCATCCTCGGCGTCGCGCTGGAGACGCCGCTTCGAGTTCTCGAAGTCGGCCGTGGCCCGCTGCCAGCGGTCGAGGTAGCCGTCGCGCTCGATCGTGAGCCGCTCGACGTCGTCGAGCAGCGCCTCGACCGACAGGTCCGACGGCGGCACCGGCCCGCCCTCGGCCGGAGGCAGGTCGTCGAGCCCCGACAGGTCGTCGGGGACGTCGTCGCGGGTGAACGGATGGACCTCACGGGCACCGGGTCCGCCGTCGTCGTCGGTGGACCGGGCCGGTCCGTCCGGCGGACGAGCCGGGGCCAGGCCCGGCTCGTCGCCGATCCGCTCGTCGGGATCCGGACCCTCGTCGGGGCCGGGGGTGGGCGTCGTCATCAGACGGCCTTGGAGTCGTCGCCCTCGTCGACCACCTCGGCGTCGACGACGTCGTCGTCGGAGCCGCCGTCGGTGGCGCCAGCCCCCGAGGCGTCACCGCCGTAGGCGCCCTCATTTTCCGTCTTGGCCTGCTCGTAGAGGGCCTGGGTGAGCGTCTGGCTGGCGGTCATCAGCTTCTCGGTGCCGGCCTTGATGGCGTCGGCGTCGTCGCCCTCGAGGGCGGTCTTGAGCTCGGCCAGGGCCGCCTCGGCGGCCTCCTTCTCCGAGCCGGACACCTTGTCGCCGTTCTCCCGGAGCACCTTCTCGGTCTGGTACACGAGGGTGTCGGCCTGGTTGCGGGCCTCGGCCGCCTCCTTGCGCTTCCGGTCCTCCTCGGCGTGGGCCTCGGCGTCCTTGATCATCTGGTCGATGGCGTCCTTGTCGAGCGACGACTGACCGGTGATGGTCATCGACTGCTCCTTGTTGGTCGCCCGGTCCTTGGCCGACACGTGGACGATGCCGTTGGCGTCGATGTCGAAGGTGACCTCGATCTGCGGGACGCCGCGGGGGGCCGGAGGCAGGTCGACGAGCTGGAACTTGCCGAGCGTCTTGTTGTACTGCGCCATCTCCCGCTCGCCCTGGAGGACGTGGATCTCCACCTGCGACTGCATGTCGTCGGCGGTGGTGAAGGTCTCGGTCTTGCGGGTGGGGATGGTGGTGTTGCGCTCGATGAGCTTGGTCATCACGCCGCCCTTGGTCTCGATGCCGAGCGACAGCGGGGTGACGTCGAGCAGCAGGACGTCCTTGACGTCGCCGCGCAGCACGCCGGCCTGGATGGCGGCGCCGACGGCGACCACCTCGTCGGGGTTGACCGAGCGGTTCGGCTCCTTGCCGGTGAGCCCGATGACGAGGTCCTGCACCGCGGGCATGCGGGTCATGCCGCCGACGAGGACGACGTGGTCGA
>DATHEV010000603.1:0-2715 GCA_035318405.1 Iamia sp. | reverse complement strand
TGGCGAGGATGGCCTGCTCGAACGTGACCTCGGTGGTCTCGCCCACTCGGTCGGTGACCTGGGCCCGGGTGGGGCCCGTGAGGGTGCCGGTGCCGGCGAGGACGGTCACGCCGTTGGCCTCGAGCAGGCCCCCGATGCCGTCCCGCATGCGGCTGACGACCGATCCCTTGTGGTCCTGCACGCCGCGGAGCCAGTCGGTCCCGCTGGTCGATGCCCCCGCGGCCCGGGCGACCGCCAGCTCGGAGGCGCCGTGGATCAGGGCCTTGCTCGGGACGCAGCCCTCGTTCAGGCAGACGCCACCGAGGTCGGCTCGCTCGACGAGGGTCACCGCCAGGCCGCGCTGGGCCGCTCGGATGGCGGCGACGTAGCCGCCGGGGCCGCCGCCGATGACGAGGAGCTGGGTGGTGGTGGTGGTCACGGTCATGCGAGGGCTCGCTCCGGTCGTTCGAGGTACGACGCCAGGTCGTTGATGAAGGCGGTCGCCATGGCGCCGTCGATGTAGCGGTGGTCGAAGCTGAGGCTGCAGACCATCAGTGGGCCCGCCTCGAGCGCACCGTCCCGCACCCGCGGGCGGTCGACGATGCGCGACGTCCACAGGATCGCCGTCTGCGGGAGGTTGATCAGCGGCGTGGCCGAGAGGATCGTCGCCCGCTCGAGGCCGCCGGTGCTCGACAGCGTGAACGTGCCGCCCCGGAGGTCCTCCAGGGCCAGGCGGCCGTCGCGGGCGCGGCCGGCGAGGTCCGTGATCCGCTCGGCCACGCCCATCACCGACGTGGCGCCCGCGTCCCGGACGACCGGGACGAGCAGCCCGGTCGGTGCGGCCACGGCGACGCCCAGGTCGACGGTGGGGTGGAGGAGGAGGTCGCCGGTCGTCTCCTCGACGGTGGCGTTGAACGCCGGGTGGTGCGCGAGGGCGGTGGCCACGCACTTGGCGATCAGGGCCACCGGCGTCAGCCGCACCGATCGGCGCTCGGCCTCGGGGGCGAGCAGCCGGCCGAGCTCGAGGAGGCCGTCACCGAAGACCTCGAAGGTCGTGGTGGCCGTGGCCGCCGTCAGCGAGGAGGCCGCCATGTGCTTGGCGGCCGCCGCCCGCGCCCCCGAGAGGTGCTCCCGCTCCGGCCCGGACCCGGTTCTGTCAATCCCCGTGCCCCTCACGGGTGCATGGGGGTTGACAGAACGGGGGGAGGTGGCGAGCGCGGCCTCGACGTCGGTGCGGAGGATCCGGCCGCCGGGGCCGGTGGCCGGGACGGTCGTCAGGTCGACGCCCTGCTCGAGGGCGAACCGCCGGGTCGACGGGGAGGCGACGACCCGGCCCAGCCGGGCGATCGCCGGCGGCGTCGGCGGGGGAGCGGGCGCCTCGGCCGGGGCGGGCGGGAGCGCCTCGGTGGGGGCATCGCCGTCCCGCTCGAGCACGACGATGACCTCGCCGACGGGGACGACCGTCCGCTCGGGGTGGCACAGGCGGACGATCCGGCCGGCGCAGGGTGACGGCAGCTCGATGGTGACCTTGTCGGTGCTGACCTCGGCGAGCGGGTCGCCCTCCTCGACCACGTCGCCCTCGGCGACGAGCCAGGTGAGGATCTCGCCCTCGCCGATCCCCTCGCCGACGTCGGGCAAGCGGAACTCGAAGGTCATCGGTGCACCTTCGACTGCTGGGGCGCGTCCGGCCCACTCGCCCGCAGCCGGCACCGATGACCGCTGGCGGCTCCGCAAGCTCCGCCGTCAGAGAGCCCGTGCTGTCTGACTCGCTCGCTGCGCTCGCTCACGGGACCATCTCCAGGGCGCGCTCGACCGTGGCGCGGATGCGCGTCGGCGAGATGCGGAAGTACTCGTCGCCGACGCTGAAGCTGTACGGCACGTCGTGCCCGGCGACCCGGAGCACGGGGGCGTGGAGGAACCCGAACGCCTTCTCCTGGATCACCGCCGTCAGGTCGGCGCCGAAGCCCCCGGTCATCGACGCCTCGTGGGCGATCACGACCCGGCCGGTCCTCTCGACCGACGCCAGCACGGTGTCGATGTCGAGCGGCACCAGGCTGCGCAGGTCGATCACCTCGACCTCGGCCCGGCCCTCCCGGGAGAGCTCGTCGGCCACCGCCACCGCCATGTGACGCGGCGGCCCGTAGGTGACGACGGTGAGGTCCGTGCCGGCCCGCACCACCTCGGCCCGGCCGAGCGGCAGGGCCGTGCCGTCGTCGTCGACCTCGCCGGAGAGCGTGCGGTACAGCGGTACGGGTTCGAGCACCAGCACCGGGTCCGGGTCGCGGATGGCGGCGAGCAGCAGGCCGTAGGCGTCGGCGGGTGTGCTCGGGACGACGACCTTCATGCCGCCGCCGTGGACGAAGTACGACTCCGGGCTCTGCGAGTGCCAGAAGCCGCCCTTGATGCCGCCGAACGACGGGGCCCGCACCGTCATGGGGCAGCTGTACTGCCCGCCGGTCAGCCAGCGGTACTTCGACCCGCAGAACATGAGCTGCTCGAAGGCGTCGTGGATGAAGCCCGAGAACTGCATCTCGGCGATGGGCCGGAGGCCGTAGAGGGCCATGCCGACGGCGTGGGCGGCGATGCCCTTCTCGTCGAGCGGCGTGTCGATGACCCGCTGGTCGCCGAAGCGCTGGTGGAGGCCCTGGCTGGCGCGGAAGATGCCGCCGGCGGTGGCGACGTCCTCGCCGAGGAGGATCACGTCGTCGTCGGCCGCCATCTCGTGGGCCATGGCCG